>NZ_JBHXFJ010000097.1:0-17635 GCF_042722465.1 Streptomyces sp. NPDC127098 | reverse complement strand
CTGATGCCGCGGTTCGACGTGCCCGAGGGGCACACCGAGATCTCGTGGTTCCGCGAGGAGGTCGCGCGCGGCATGGCCCGCCGCTACCCGGGCGGGGTGCCGGCGGACCGGCAGAAGCAGGCCGACTACGAGATGGACATCATCATCCAGATGGGGTTCCCCGGCTACTTCCTCGTGGTCGCGGACTTCATCATGTGGGCCAAGTCGCAGGGCATCGCGGTGGGTCCAGGCCGTGGTTCGGCGGCGGGCTCGATCGTGTCGTACGCGATGGGCATCACCGACCTCGACCCCCTCGACCACGGGCTGATCTTCGAGCGGTTCCTCAACCCCGAGCGCGTCTCCATGCCCGACGTCGACATCGACTTCGACGAGCGCAGGCGCGGCGAGGTCATCCGGTACGTCACCGAGAAGTACGGCGCCGACAAGGTGTCGATGATCGGCACCTACGGCACCATCAAGGCCAAGGCCGCCATCAAGGACTCCTCGCGCGTGCTCGGCTACCCGTACGCGATGGGCGACCGCATCACCAAGGCCATGCCCGCCGACGTCCTCGGCAAGGGCATCCCGCTCTCCGGCATCACCGACAAGAACCACCCGCGCTACAGCGAGGCGGCCGAGGTCAGGTCGATGTACGAGAACGAGCCGGACGTCAGGAAGGTCATCGACACGGCCAAGGGCCTGGAGGGCCTGGTCCGGCAGATGGGCATGCACGCGGCCGGCGTGATCATGTCCAGCGAGAAGCTGGTCGACCACGTGCCGCTGTTCGCGCCCAAGAACGACGGCGTCGTCGTCACCCAGTGGGACTACCCCACCTGTGAGTCGCTCGGCCTGCTGAAGATGGACTTCCTCGGCCTGCGCAACCTCACGATCATGGACGACGCCGTCAAGCTCATCAAGAAGAACAAGGGCGTCGACATCAAGCTGCTCGACCTCACGCTCGACGACCCCAAGACCTTCGAACTCCTGGGGCGCGGCGACACGTTGGGCGTCTTCCAGTTCGACGGCGGCCCCATGCGCTCACTGCTGCGCATGATGAAGCCGACGAACTTCGAGGACATCTCCGCCGTCGGCGCCCTGTACCGGCCGGGCCCGATGGGCATGAACAGCCACATCAACTACGCCCTCCGCAAGAACGGCCAGCAGGAGATCACCCCGATCCACCCCGAGCTCGAGGAGCCCCTGAAGGAGGTCCTCGACGTCACCTACGGCCTGATCGTCTACCAGGAGCAGGTGCAGAAGGCCGCCCAGGTGCTCGCCGGCTACTCGCTCGGACAGGCCGACCTGCTCCGCCGCGCCATGGGCAAGAAGAAGAAGGAGATCCTGGACAAGGAGTTCGTCCCCTTCCAGGCCGGCATGCGCGAGCGCGGCTACTCGGACGGGGCGATCCAGGCCGTCTGGGACGTGCTGGTGCCGTTCTCCGGGTACGCGTTCAACAAGGCGCATTCCTCGGCATATGGCCTCGTCACCTACTGGACGGCATATCTCAAGGCCAATTACCCGGCCGAGTACATGGCCGGTCTGCTCACCTCGGTGCGCGACGACAAGGACAAGATGGCGGTCTATCTCAACGAGTGTCGCCGCATGGGCATCAGGGTGCTGCCGCCCGATGTCAACGAGTCCGAGGCGTTCTTCACGCCGCGCGGTGACGAGACGATCGTTTTCGGCCTCACCGCGGTCCGCAACGTGGGGCAGAACGTGGTCGACTCCATCGTCGCGACCCGGAAGAGCAAGGGGAAGTACAGCTCGTTCCCCGACTTCCTCGACAAGGTCGAGGCCGTGGTCTGCAACAAGCGCACCGTGGAGTCGCTGATCAAGGCCGGTGCCTTCGACGCCCTCGGCCACACCAGGAAGGGCCTCACCGCCCACTTCGAGACCATGATCGACAACGTGGTGCAGGTCAAGCGCAAGGAGGCCGAGGGCCAGTTCGACCTGTTCGGCGGCATGAGCGACGACAGCGCCGACGACGGGCCCGGCTTCGGCCTCGACGTGGAGTTCTCCGAGGAGGAGTGGGACAAGACCTACCTGCTCGCCCAGGAGCGGGAGATGTTGGGTCTGTACGTGTCGGACCACCCGTTGTTCGGGATCGAGCACATCCTGGACGAGAAGGCGGACGCGGCGATCTCGGCGCTCAACGGCGGCGACCACCCCGACGGGGCGGTGGTCACCATCGGCGGCATCATCTCCGGACTCCAGCGGAAGATGACCAAACAGGGCAACCCCTGGGCCATCGCCACCGTCGAGGACCTCGGCGGCTCCCTCGACTGCATGTTCTTCCCCGCCACCTACCAACTCGTCTCCACCCAACTCGTCGAGGACGCCGTCGTCTTCGTCAAGGGCCGCCTCGACAAACGCGAGGACGTCCCCCGCCTCGTCGCCATGGAACTCCAGGTACCCGACCTCTCCGAGGCCTCGGCCGACACGCTGGTCACCATCACCATCCCCGCGGTCAAGGTCACCCCGCCGCTGGTGGCCAGGCTCGGCGAGGTGCTGGGCCAGCACCGCGGGCCCACCGAGGTGCGGGTCAAGCTGCAGGGCCAACGGAGCACCACCGTGCTCCGGCTCGACCGCCACCGGGTACAGGCGGATCCGGCGCTCTTCGGCGATCTCAAAGCGCTCCTGGGGCCGACCTGCTTGGCTGGATGATGGATAGCGCTTTACCTGAACGGGGCGTTCGCGGGTCTACCTTCGGTAATGAGCGAATCTCCGTTAGAGGGGTGGGCTGCCGTGGATGCCCGAATGATAGAGAAGGCTGTTTTCCTGGTCCGTGAAGCGCACGCTTCGCGGGAGACGGCCGTGCACGCGCTGCTGGAATACTTCCCCGGCTCCGCATTCGAGGACCGAATCCGTTGCGTGCACGAGGCGTGGGACATCGTGCACCGCGGCGCGCCCCCGGTGCCGGTTTATTCGGCGCACTCCGAGGTCTCCGACGCCCGCTATTTCGCGGCGGCGCACGAGCGGCACGCCTTCACGGATTAGGAACGGCGTCGGAAAACGCGGCCGCGGCGGCGACCGCGTGCTTCAGGGCGCACCCCGTGCCGGGGTGCGCCCTGAAACGTGTGCCGTGCCGCCGCGTCAGTTGTGACCGAACCGCCGCTCGCGCTTGCGGATCTTCGGCTGGTCCGTCATCGCGTCGGACGGCGAGGGACTCGCCCCGGAACCGGAGCTCGACCGGTCGGCTCGCCGGGCGTCCTGCTGCTGCCGCCGGTCGCGGTTCTTGTTCTTGGCCATGATCGCCTCCAGGCTGGGACAGACGGAAACGTCGGGTAGACCACAGGCCCGCGACCAGATTCGCACGGCGCACCATAGTTCGCATTCCGGGCGGGGGGCCCGGCGGATTCGCCACGCCGAAGATCGAGTTGGCGCAGATAACGGCGCCTCGGTCGGGCAGACTCAAGGCGGGCAGACTGAAGAAGACACTTCTGTGAACGTTCTGGTGAGCGAGGTGCAACGTGGACCGCTGCGTCGTCCTGGTAGATGCCGGCTATCTGCTGGGCGCCGCCGCCAGCCTGCTCGCGGGCGAACCGGCCCGCCCACGCATCACCGTCGACCACGCCGAGCTGATCCAGGCCCTCCGCGAGCGCGCCGAGGCCGACACGGGCCGTGAGCTGCTGCGCATCTACTGGTTCGACGGCGCCCCCGACCGGGTGCCCCAGCCCGAACACCGCAGGTTGCGGGTGATGCCGAGGGTCACCGTGCGCCTCGGAGCACTCACCCGCAGCGACGGCCGCTGGGCGCAGAAGGGTGTCGACGCCGCCATGCACGCCGAGCTCACCGAGCTGGCCCGCAACCGTGCCTGCGCCGACATCGTCCTGGTCACCGGCGACGGCGACCTGCTGCCCGGCCTCATGTCCGCGAAGGAACACGGCGTCGCCGTCCACCTGTGGGCCGTGCAGGCCGCCGACGGCGACTACAACCAGTCCGAGGACCTGGTCGCCGAGGCCGACGAGCGCCGCGTCCTCGACCGCGCCTGGATCACCCGCGCCGTCCGCGTCACCGAGGCACCCGCCGCCGACCCCGGGCACCCCACCCCGCGCCCCGAGATCGCCGCCATCCTCGCCGCGCCGCTCCCCGAGACCCGCGGCACCGGCGGCGAACCGGCCAGGACCACCCGGGTCACGGCGGGCAAGAACGGCTCGGCACCCGAGACCGCCGAGGGCTGCGGCCCCGAGCACCGCGAGCCGGCCACGGCCGGCACCTCGGGAACCGCGGGCAAGGGTGTCCCCACCCCCAAGGACCTCGCCTCCCTCGGCCGCCCCACGCCCGTCGCGCCGCACGGTGGCCCGCCGCCCACCGCGACCCTGCGCTGGTCGTCCGACCGCGGCTGGGTCGACCGGGCGGCGCCTGAGGAGTCCGCCGAGGCCGCCGCCCTGCCGATGCTCTCCCAGCTGACCACCGCCGAGCAGCGGTGGGCGGACCGCGAGGAGGACATCACCGCCGTCAGTGGCGACCCGTTCGAGGTGGGCCAGGTGTTCGCCCGCCGCTGGGCCGAACGTCTGGTCTCGGGCAACCACTTGGACCGGCTCTCCACCGAGTACCCGCGCATCCCGCACCGCATCGACGGCGAACTGCTCCGCTACGCCGCCCGGTTCGGGCTGCTGGCGCACAAGGACGACCAGATCGACGAGCAGGACCGCTACGCGATCAGGGCCGGCTTCTGGCGCGAGGTCGACACCAGGACGGGCGTCGAACGCGCCTCCTGACCCGGTCTGTCCCCCGCCCCGGCGTCCGACCGGCCCGCCGCGCGGCGTAGGCTCGTACACCGTGGCCTCATCTACCGCACGGGCCGAGGCCCGAACCCCCGCACCGCCACGCGCCGCCGCCCCGGCCGCGCTGACCGTGCGCGGACTCGTCAAGACCTACCGGGCCAGACGCCACGGCTGGCGCCCGGGACGGCGCCGGGCGACCCCCGCCCCGCCGGTCGTCGCCAGCGACGGTATCGACCTCGACGTGGCCCGCGGCGAGATCTTCGGCCTCCTCGGCCCCAACGGCGCGGGAAAGACCACCCTGGTCCGGCAGCTCACCGGGCTGCTCCGCCCCGACGCCGGCACGATCTCACTCCTCGGCCACGACCTCGTCCGCCACCCCGGGAACGCCGCCCGACTGCTCGCCTACCTCGGCCAGGAGTCCACGGCGCTCGACGAACTGACGGTCTCCCTCGCCGTCGAGACCACCGCCAGACTGCGCGGCCTCGACGCGGTCGCCGCCCGCCGCGAGCGGGACGCCGTACTGGACGAACTGGCGCTCGGGCCGCTCGCCGGCCGCCCGCTGAAGCGGCTCTCCGGCGGCCAGCGGCGGCTCGCCTGCGTGGGCGCGGCGCTGGCCGGGCAGCGGCCGCTGCTGGTGCTCGACGAGCCGACCGCGGGCATGGACCCCGTCGCCAGGCGCGCCGTCTGGGCCGCCCTCGACCGGCGCCGCGAACGGGACGGCACCACGGTGCTGCTGGTCACCCACAACGTCACCGAGGCCGAGACCGTCCTCGACCGGGTCGCGGTGCTCGACGCCGGCCGGGTCATCGCGTGCGACAGCCCGGCCGGGCTGCGGGCACTGGTCAGCACCGAGGTGCGGCTCGAACTCGTCTGGCGCGACGAGCCGCCGCTGCGGGTACCGGCCCTCGCCGCCGCGCACGCCACGGCCACGGTCGCGGGCCGCCGCTGGACGCTCCGCCTCCCGGCGGAGGACGCGCGCGCCCTCGTCACCACCCTCACACAGGGGCCGGCCTTCGCGGCGCTCGACGACTTCACGCTGACCACGCCGAGCCTGGAGGACGTCTACCTCGCCCTGGGGGGCCGGGGTGGGGGGCTGGACCGCGAATGACGGTGCGCCTGGCGGCTTGTGCCGCGAAGGGGCGGGGGCCGCGTGCCGGCCGTGGCCTTGCGGCCGAGGGCCGAGCGGTTCTTTTCCCCACCCGCCCGCCCTTTTCGGGGCGTGGTGGCCGGGGTCGGAGTGGCGTGGCGGTTGGCGTGGGCGGGGTTGTCGCCCACCCGCCCGCCCTTTCGGTGCCTCGCGGTGCGGGGCGCCGGCTTGCGCCGGCGGGGGGCTCGTCCGCGTTGCGGACCGGCTGCCCGGCCTTGCCGGGGCGTGGCGGTTGGCGTGGGCGGGGTTTTCCCCCACCCGCCCGCCCTTTCGGTGCCTCGCGGCGCGGCGCGCCGGCTCGCGCCGGGCGGGGGGCTCGTCCGCGTTGCGGACCGGCCGTGGCCGGCCCGGGGGCGTGCTCGCCTGGCGGCGGCCGTCCCCCGGGCGCTCACGGCCCCGGGGCCGGGTCCTGCCGGCTGGCGTGCCCCGGCGCACTGCGCCGTGCTGTGGCGCTCCGCGCCTTGCCCGGCTGGCGGCCGGGTACGGGCCGGGGCCCGTACTGGCCCCGGCGCGGAGCGCCGGCCGCCCCGGCGCCGGGCGGCCGCTGGCCGTGCCGTGTCGGTATGTCGGCGCCGCTCCCGGCTGCGCCGGGAAGGCGCCCTGAGGTGGGGACAGGAGGTCGTTGATGGTTGGCGGTGGTGAGGCCGTGGTCGGGTTGGGGCCGCGGGTGGCCGTGTGGGGGGCGCTCGGGGCCGTGTACCGGGCGCAGTTGTCGCGGGCGCGGGTGGCGCGGATTCCGTTGTTGTTCGTGGCGACGTTCCAGTCCGTCGGGATCATGGTCCTGATGCGCGGCGTCGTCGACGGCGGCGGGGAGGAGGCGCGGGCCGTGGTCGCGGGGTCGGCCGTGCTCGTCGTGGCCTTCGTCGCGCTCAACCTGCTCGCCCAGTACTTCGGGCACCTCCGCGCCGCCGGCGGGCTCGACCACTACGCGACGCTCCCCGTGCCCGGCGCCGCCGTCGCGTTGGGGACGGCGGCCGCGTACGCCTCGTTCACGGTGCCCGGGGTCCTCGTCACCGCCGTCGTGGGGGCCCTGCTCTACCAGCTGCCACTGGGCGGCCTGTGGGTGGCGCTGGCCGTGGTGCCGCTCGCCGGGGCCGCGCTCGCCGGGCTCGGGGCCGCGCTCGGGCTGTTGGCGCCGCGGGCGGAGCTGGCCACCCTCTGCGGGCAGCTCGGCATGTCGGCGGCGCTGCTGCTCGGCGTGCTGCCCGAGTCGCGGTTGCCCGAGCTCGCCCGCTGGCTGCGCGAGCTGCTGCCGTCCAGCTACGGGGTGGACGCGCTGGCCGTCGCGCTCGACCCGCGGCCGGACTGGGGCTCGGTCGTCGCCAACCTCACCGTCTGCGCGGCCGTCGGGGCCGTGGCCCTGGCCCTGGCGACCTGGGCGTACCGCAGGGCGGCGGTACGTTGAGCCGTTCATACGCCCGAACGGCCGTCCCGTTGGCCGAACACCCGGCCGGACCTGGCAGGATGACGGGGTGACCGCACCCGAGCCAACACCGGAACCGCGTCCCGCCCTCGACGGTGGCCACGACCCGTGGGGGGGCGCGAGTCCGCCCGCCCCGGCGGAGCCGGCCGCGCGGCGCTGGTGGCGGGAGATACGCGGGGCGCTGCTGGTCGCGGTGCCCGTCGCGGTGCTCGCCGGACCGCTGCTCGGCCTGATCTGGCTGTGGCGGGCGCCCCGGGTGCCGCTCGTCGCCAGCGGCAACGACGTGATCCTCGCCGAGCCCGAGGGGCAGCAGGCCTTCGGCGCGGACGGCACCTTCTTCCTCGCCGGGCTCGCCGTGGGGGCCGTCGCCGGCGTGCTGGTGTTCCTGCTCCGCCGACACGGCGGGGTGGCGTCCGTCATCGGGCTCGCCGCCGGCGCCCTGCTCGGCTCGTTCATCGCCTGGCGGATCGGCGTCTGGTTCGGCCCGGACCAGGACGTGGCCGCACACGCCCGCGCGGCCGGCGGCGCCGTCTTCGACGCCCCGCTCGAACTGGGCGCCCGTGGGGTGCTGCTCGGCCTGCCGTTCGCGGCGCTCGGCCTCCACCTGATCTGCATGGCGCTGTGGGGTCCCCGCGACCCGCAGCAGGTGCCCGCCGAGTTCCCCCGATGGGGTGAGGCGGCCGGCGGCCCGGGACCTACTCCCGGGCGATCGGAGCAGTGACCGCGCCGGTCAGCCGGATCAGGTCGGCCGGCGCCAGCTCGATCTCCAGGCCCCGGCGGCCGGCCGACACGAACACCGAGGGCAGGTCGACCGCCGACCGGTCCACGACCGTCCGCAGCCGCCGCCGCTGCCCGAGCGGCGAGATGCCACCCCGCACATACCCGGTCGCGCGCTCGGCCGCCGCCGGGTCCGCCATCGCGGCCCGCTTGCCGCCGACGGCCGCGGCCAGCGCCTTCAGGCCGAGCGAGGCCGACACGGGCACCAGCGCCACCGTGAGCCCGCCGTCCACGTCGGCCACCAGGGTCTTGAACACGCGCCCTGGGGCCACCCCGAGGACCCGGGCCGCCTCCTCGCCGTAGGACGCGACCGCCGGATCGTGCTCGTAGGCGTGCAGCGTGAACGCCACCCCGGCCCCGCTCGCGGCCACCGTCGCCGGGGTGCCGCCCTGCTGTCTGCGCTTCGCCACGGATCCCCCCGGATCAGTTGAGGCTCGTCGGCCGGACCGTGAACTCCGTGCCCGGCACCGAGGGCAGCCGGGCGATCACCGCGGTCTCCTGCCGCAGGATCCGCAGCTCCTCGGCCAGCCGCGTCGCCGTGTCCTTGGCCTGCAGCAGCCGCTGCTTGTCCGCCGTGGGGAGCATCGTCGCGGCCGCCACCAGGTAGGAGACCACCGACGGGTCGTCCGGCAGCTCCTGCCGGGGCGCCAGCGTCCGCTCGTTGGCGCCGGCGAGCACCTTCTGGTAGCCGCGGAAGGCCCGCAGCACCCCGGTCGCCAGCGCCCCCGCGCCCTCGCCCGCGACCTCCTCCAACGGTTCGATCTCGGCCGTCAGGTACGGCCCGGTCATGTCCACCGAGACCAGCCGGAACCGGGTGGTGCCGGTGGCCAGCACCTCGTAGCCCTCGGCCCCCGTCCGCGGCCTGATGGTCGAGGCGTCCGCCACGCAGCCCACGTCGTGGAAGGAGCGCCGGGGGTCCTCCGCGTCGAACCCGCCGGCGGGGCCGGGCTCGGGGCGCTCGCCGGCCTCCGGCAGCCCGAGCCCGCTCGGCGCGGTCTCCCGCCCGTCCCTGATGGCGACCACCGCGAACGGCCGCGGCGCCTCGTCGGGCAGTTCGAGGAGGTCGCGCATCATGGCGCGATAGCGTCCCTCGAACACGTTGAGCGGCAGCACCAGCCCGGGGAACAGCACGGTGTTCAACGGGAAGAGCGGCAGGCGCGTGGTCGTCACGACCGGCCAGCCTATCGGCTGTGCCGAACGCCGCTACCCGCGCACGTCCCGCGCGTGGCCCGCATGGTGAACGCGTCACCGGCCGGTTCCGGCCGTCTGCGAGACTGGTAACCGTGCTGAACCGAATCGATCTGCGGGACGAAGCCCCGGCCGCCACGGACGGGATCGACCGCGACCTGCTGCCGCGCGCCGAGCTCGACGTCGAGGCCGCCCTGGAGAAGGTGCGGCCCATCTGCGAGAACGTGCGCCATCACGGCACCGCGGCGCTGATCGAGTACGCGGAGCGGTTCGACGGCGTCGCCATCGAGCGGGTGCGGGTGCCCGTCGAGGAGCTCGACCGGGCGCTGGCCGCCCTCGACCCGGCCGTCAGGGCCGCCCTCGAGGAGTCCGTCAGGCGCGCCCGCCTCGTCCACCGCGACCAGCGGCGCGCCGACTCCACCGTGCGCGTTGTGCCGGGCGGCACCGTCACCGAGCGGTGGATCCCCGTCGAGCGGGTCGGCCTCTACGTGCCCGGCGGCCGCGCCGTCTACCCCTCGTCCGTGGTGATGAACGTGGTGCCCGCCCAGGAGGCCGGCGTCGGCTCGCTCGCCGTGGCCTCGCCGCCGCAGGCCGAGCACGGCGGCCTGCCGCACCCCACCATCCTCGCCGCCTGCGCCCTGCTCGGCGTCACCGAGGTCTACGCGGCCGGCGGCGCCCAGGCCGTCGCGATGTTCGCCTACGGCACCGAGGAGTGCCGCCCGGTCCGGCTCGTCACCGGGCCGGGCAATGTCTACGTCGCCGCCGCCAAGCGGCTGCTGCGCGGCGTGATCGGCATCGACGCCGAGGCGGGACCCACCGAGATCGCCGTGCTCGCCGACGACAGCGCGGACCCGCGGCTGGTGGCCGCCGACCTGATCAGCCAGGCCGAGCACGACGTGCTGGCCGCCGCGGTGCTGGTCACCCCGTCCGTGGCGCTCGCCGACGCGGTGGACGCGGAGCTCGCCCGGCAGGTGCCGGCCGCCAAGCACCAGGAGCGGATCGCCGAGGCGCTGGCCGGCCGGCAGTCCGGCACCGTGCTGGTGGCCGACCTCGACCACGGGCTCGCCGTCGTCGACGCCTACGCGGCCGAGCACCTGGAGATCATGACGGAGGACGCGGCCGCCGTCGCCGCCCGGGTCCGCAACGCGGGCGCCGTCTTCGTCGGCCCGTACGCCCCCGTCTCGCTCGGCGACTACTGCGCCGGCTCCAACCACGTGCTGCCCACCGGGGGCTGCGCCTGCCACTCCTCCGGGCTTTCCGTACAGTCGTTCCTGCGCGGCGTGCACGTCGTGGAGTACGACCGCGAGGCCCTGGCCGACGTCGCCCACCACGTGGTGGCCCTCGCCGAGGCCGAGGACCTGCCGGCCCACGGCTCGGCGGTCAGGGAGAGGTTCGCAGCCGACAGGAAGGCCGACCGGAAGGTTCCCCAGAGCAAGTGACCCGCATCGACGACCTCCCCGTCCGGGACGAACTGCGCGGCAGGTCCCCCTACGGCGCGCCGCAGCTCGACGTCCCGGTGCGGCTCAACGTGAACGAGAGCCCGTACCCGATGCCGGAGGAGCTGGTGCGGCGCATCGCCGAGCGCGTCTCGGACGCCGCCCGCACCCTCAACCGCTACCCCGACCGGGACGCGGTGGGCCTGCGCACCCAGCTCGCCGGCTACCTCACCCGCACCACGGGCCACCCGCTCGCGCCCAACCAGGTGTGGGCGGCCAACGGGTCCAACGAGATCCTGCAGCAGCTGCTCCAGGCGTTCGGCGGGCCGGGGCGCACCGCCCTCGGCTTCGACCCGTCCTACTCGATGCACCCGCTGATCTCCCGGGGCACCGGCACCGGTTGGATCTCCGGGCCGCGCACCGAGAGCTTCGACATCGACACCGAGGCCGCGGTCGCCGCCATCCACGAGCACCGGCCCGACGTGGTGTTCATCTGCTCGCCCAACAACCCGACCGGCACCGCCGTCTCGGTCGAGACGGTGCTCGCGCTGTACGAGGCGGCGCAGGCGGCCAGGGGCGGCCCGGGCGCGCTGGTGGTGATCGACGAGGCGTACGCCGAGTTCAGCCACCGGCCCTCGCTGCTGCCGCTGATCGAGGGGCGGCCGACGCTGGTCGTCAGCCGCACCATGTCCAAGGCGTTCGGCGCCGCGGGGCTGCGGCTCGGCTACCTCGCCGCCGACCCGGCCGTCGTCGACGCCGTGCAGCTGGTGCGCCTGCCCTACCACCTGTCGGCCGTCACCCAGGCCACCGCGCACGCCGCGCTGGAGTTCGCCGACACGCTGCTCGGCTATGTCGAGGAGCTCAAGGCCGAGCGGGACCGGCTCGTCGTCGAGCTGCGGGAGCTCGGCTGCGAGGTCACCGAGTCCGACGCCAACTTCGTGCAGTTCGGCCGGTTCGCCGAGCCGCACGACGTCTGGCAGCGGCTGCTCGACCACGGCGTGCTGGTGCGGGACAACGGGGTGCCGGGGCGGCTGCGGGTCACCGCGGGCACCCGGAAGGAGAACGACGCGTTTCTCGACGCGGTACGAGCCGTGATGAAGGAGATCAACCAATGACCCGCGTGGGTCGCGTGGAGCGCACCACCAAGGAGACCTCGGTGAAGGTCGAGATCGATCTCGACGGCACCGGAAAGGTCGACGTGTCGACCGGAGTCGGCTTCTTCGACCACATGCTCGACCAGCTCGGTCGGCACGGCCTGTTCGACCTCACCGTCACCACCGAGGGCGACCTGCACATCGACAGCCACCACACCATCGAGGACACGGCGCTCGCGCTGGGCGCCGCGTTCCGCGAGGCGCTCGGCGACAAGCGGGGCATCGTCCGGTTCGCCGACGCCTCGGTGCCGCTCGACGAGTCGCTCGCCCAGGTGACCGTCGACCTCTCGGGCCGCCCGTACCTGGTGCACCGGGAGCCGGAGAACATGGCGCCGATGATCGGCTCCTACGACACCACCATGACCCGGCACATCCTGGAGTCCTTCGTCGCCCAGGCCCAGATCGCGCTGCACGTGCACGTGCCCTACGGGCGCAACGCGCACCACATCGTGGAGTGCCAGTTCAAGGCCCTTGCCAGGGCGCTGCGCTACGCCAGCGAGATCGACCCCCGGCAGACCGGGATCCCCTCCACCAAGGGCGCGCTGTGAACGGGGTGTCGACCGCGCTGATCGTGGTCGGGCTCTTCCTGCTCGGCGGGGTGATCTCGTTCCTCAAGCAGGGGCTGCCCAGGGGAGTGGTCGTGCTGCTCGGCACCGGCAGCGCGCTCTGTCTGCTCGCCGGCGTCCTCAGGCTGGGGTAGGCGATGAGTGAGAAGAAGGTGGTGGTCTTCGACTACGGCTTCGGCAACGTGCGCTCCGCCGAGCGCGCCGTGGCCAGGGCGGGCGCCCAGGTCGAGATCACCCGTGACTACGACACCGCGCTGAACGCGGACGGGCTGCTGGTCCCCGGCGTCGGCGCCTTCGCCGCCTGCATCAACGGGCTGCGCGAGGCCCGCGGCGACTGGGTCGTCGGCCGCCGGCTGGCTGGCGGCCGCCCGGTGCTCGGCATCTGCGTCGGCATGCAGATCCTCTTCGCCCGCGGCATCGAACACGGCGTGGAGAGCGAGGGCCTGGACGAGTGGCCCGGCACGGTCGGCCCGCTGCGCGCCGACATAGTGCCGCACATGGGCTGGAACACCGTCGACGCCCCCGCCGACTCCGCGCTCTTCGCCGGCCTGTCGCCCGAGGACCGCTTCTACTTCGTGCACTCCTACGCCGTGCACGACTGGGAGCTGCCCACCCACCACGCGGCCCAGGCGCCGCCCAGGGTCACCTGGGCCACCCACGGGGACCCGTTCGTCGCCGCCGTGGAGAACGGCCCGCTGTGGGCGACGCAGTTCCACCCGGAGAAGTCCGGCGACGCCGGCGCCCGCCTCCTCACCAACTGGATCGAGACCCTCTGATGTCCACGCTGCAACTGCTGCCCGCCGTCGACGTCCGCGACGGCCAGGCCGTCCGCCTGGTGCACGGCGTCTCCGGCACCGAGACCTCCTACGGCGACCCGCTCACCGCCGCCCTCGCCTGGCAGGCGGCCGGCGCCGAGTGGCTGCACCTGGTCGACCTGGACGCCGCGTTCGGCACCGGCGACAACCGGGAGCGGATCTCCGAGGTCACCCGCGCCATGGACATCAGGGTCGAGCTCTCCGGCGGCATCAGGGACGACGACTCGCTGGCCGCCGCCCTGGCCACCGGCTGCACCCGCGTCAACCTGGGCACGGCGGCGCTCGAGTCGCCGGAGTGGGTGGCCAAGGTCATCGCCGAGCACGGCGACCGCATCGCGGTCGGCCTCGACGTGCGCGGCACCACGCTGCGCGGTCGCGGCTGGACCAGGGACGGCGGCGACCTCTTCGAGACGCTGGAGCGGCTGAACTCCGAGGGCTGCGCCCGCTACGTGGTCACCGACATCAACAAGGACGGCACCCTGCAGGGCCCCAACCTGGACCTGCTGCGCTCCGTCTGCGCGGCCACCGACCGCCCGGTGGTGGCCTCCGGCGGGGTCTCCTCGCTCGACGACCTGCGGGCGCTCGCCACCCTCGTGCCGAACGGCGTCGAGGGCGCCATCGTCGGCAAGGCCCTGTACGCCGGTGCCTTCACGCTGGAGGAGGCGCTGGCCGTGGTCGCCGGCGGAGAGGTCGCCGCATGAGCCTTGCCGTTCGGGTCATTCCCTGCCTCGACGTGGACGGGGGCAGGGTCGTCAAGGGCGTCAACTTCCAGAACCTGCGGGACGCGGGCGATCCGGTGGAGATGGCGCAGGTCTACGACGCCGAGGGCGCCGACGAGTTGACGTTCCTCGACATCACGGCCTCCTCGGGCAACCGGGAGACCACCTACGACGTGGTGCGCCGCACCGCCGAGCAGGTCTTCATCCCGCTCACGGTGGGCGGCGGCGTGCGGACCACGGAGGACGTGGACCGGCTGCTGCGGGCCGGCGCCGACAAGGTGGGCGTCAACACCGCGGCGATCGCCCGCCCCGAGCTGATCAGGGAGATCGCCGAGCGGTTCGGCAGCCAGGTGCTGGTCCTCTCGGTGGACGCTCGCCGCTGCCCCGACGGCACGAGCACGCCCTCCGGCTTCGAGGTCACCACCCACGGCGGCCGGCGCGGCACGGGGCTCGACGCCGTGGAATGGGCGCACCGGGCCGCCGAGTTGGGCGCCGGCGAGATCCTGCTCAACTCGATGGACGCGGACGGCACCAAGGACGGCTACGACACGTTGATGATCGCCGCCGTCCGCAAGCACGTCACCGTCCCGGTGGTCGCCTCCGGCGGCGCCGGGCGGCGTGAGCACTTCGCCCCGGCCATCGAGGCGGGCGCGGACGCGGTGCTCGCCGCCTCCGTCTTCCACTTCGGCGACCTGCGGATCGGCGAGGTCAAGGAGGCGCTGCGGGGGGCCGGTCACCCGGTGCGCTGATCGGCTCCCGGCGGTCGCCAGTCGGCGATGCCGTCGAGGGCGCGCAGTGCGGCGGCCGGGCCGAGCAGTCCGGTCGCCGCGAACATCAGCGCCCTGGCCGCGACCGCGGGCCTCGACCGCCAGGTGGTGAGCGCCGCGACGCGGCGTGACCGCCGCGCCACCAGGGTGGTGCGGGGCAGTCGCCGCCCGGTGTACGCGGCCAACTCCCCTTCGGCGGTGGCGAGATGGGCCAGCACCACGGCGTCCTCGACGGCCTGGCAGCCACCCTGGCCGAGGTTGGGCGTCATGGGGTGCGCGGCGTCGCCGAGCAGCGCGACCCGGCCGCGGTGGAACGCGGGCAGCGGGGTGGGCATGTCGTGCACGTCGTCGCGCAGGACGGCGTCCGGGGCGGTGGCGTCCAGGAGTTGTGGCACCGGGGCGTGCCAGTCGCCGAACCGCCTGCGCAGTTCGGCCAGTTCGTCGTCCGGGGCGCGACCGCCCGGCGGGACGACGGCCGTGGCGTAGCAGTACACCCGGCCGCCGGCCAGCGGGGTGGTGCCCCAGAGCGTGCCGCGCCCCCACGTCTCGTGCGGCTCGTACCCCGTGGCCGGGCCGTCCGCGACGAACCGCCAGGCGGTGAGGCCGGCGTAGCCGGGCCCCGGATGGTCGGGGAAGAGGGCGGCGCGGGTGGGGGAGTGGACGCCGTCCGCCGCGACCACCAACTCCGCTTCCAGCGTTCCCCGTTCGGAGGTGACGCGGGCCGGCGCGCCGCCGGCGTCGCCGGGTTCGACATGGGTGACGGTCGTGCCGGTTCTGACGGTGCCCTCGGGTAGCGCGCCGAGCAGCAGGTCGACGAGCTCGGCGCGGCGGGTGAGCACCACGGGCCCGCCGAAGCGGGCGGCCGCGGCCTCGCCGGTGGTCCGCGAGATCCACCGCCCGCGCGGGGTGCGGAGCCCGCCGGAGCCGGAGAACGCGGCCTGCGCACGGACGGCGTCGCCGAGACCGAGGACGTCGAGCGCCCGCTGGGCGTTGGGCGCGACGGCGATGCCGGCGCCCACCGGTTCGAGCACGCGGGCGCGTTCCAGGACCGTGACCCGCCAGCCGCGTCGACGCAGGGCGACGGCGGCGGTCAGGCCGCCGATGCCGGCGCCGACGACGACGGCTCGTGGCTGGGGCATGGCTCCTCCGGCGAGAGACGCGATACTACGGATGTAGTGAAGTGTAGCGCCTGTCGCACTACGCTCGTAGTGGTGAGCGGTTGGGGAGGGGCGGCCGCTCGGATCGCGGTGGCACCAGGGCGCGCATGGCCGAGCCGCTCGGGTCACGCCGACGCGGCCCGGCTCCCGGGCGACCGCTCAGCGGAGCCGGTCGTAGACGAGGGCCAACGTGCCGTGCTCGCCCGCGGTCTGGCTGGCGAGCGTCCACTGTCCGGCGGGCAGGCCGTCCTCGAAGAGACGCGGCCCGCCGCCGAGGACGACCGGGAATATGGTGAGCGCCAACCGGTCGACGGCGTCCGCCGCCAGCAGCGCCTTGATGACGCTCGCGCTGGACAGCACGAGGATGTCGCCGCCCTCGGTCGCCCGCAGGTCCGCGACCGCCTCGGCGGTCGGCTTGTCGACGACCGTCGTCCGCTCCCACGGCGCCTCGTCGAGAGTGCTGGAGAGGACCACCTTGTCAGCGTCCACCAGCCACTTCGCGAAACCCTCGTCGCGCGGGTCGGCGCCCTCCATGCCGATGACGGTGGGCCAGAAGCCGAGGAACCCCTCGGCGTTGACCCGCCCGAGCAGGGCCGTCGTCGCCGACTCCCAGAGGCTGGTCAGGTGGTCACGGGCGACGTCGGAGACGGCGTACGGCATCACCCAGCTCATGTCCAGCGGGTTGTCCGGCTTGGCGTAGCGGCCGTCGAGGGAGAGGCTCATGTTGGTGACGACGCGGCGGCCGGCGGTCTGCTGGGTCATTTCGCGCTCCTTGTGTTGGTGCTTTCGGTGTCGTGTGAGTCGGTGGCGAGGGGTGCGGCGAGGGTCGCCGCGAGCCGGTCCAGGCTCTGGCCGAAGCCGAGCTCGATGCCCGCGACGAAGTCCGCGGACTCGACGGTGCTGTCGGCGAGGCGCCAGTGGACGTCGAGGTCCGTGCCGGTGTCGCTCGGGCGGAGGCGGAGGTCGACGTGGGCCGTGAAGGCGAGGCCCCCGTCGGGGAGCAGCGGGGAGAGGCGGTAGGCGAGGCGCTCGCCGGGGTGAACGTCGTCGACGACTCCCTCCGCGCGCCCGACGACCTGGCCGGAGCCGTCGGCGTCCTCGGCGTCGCAATACTCCTGGACGATCCGCCCACCCGGTCGCGCCTCGAAGACGAGCTCGGAGACGCGGAGGTCGTCGGGCGTCCACCAGTGGGCGAGCAGGTCGGGCTCGGTCAGCTGGCGCCAGACCGGCTCGGGGCCTGCCGCGAGGGACCGGTGGAAGGCGAACGAGCGGCCGTCGGCCCACCCGGAATCCGTGGCGGCGAGCCGCTCCGCGCGGAGGCTGATCCCGTGCTCGTCGAAGGTGGCACGCGGGCCGTCGGCTCGGTCGGCGGTGTCGGCGAGCCGGCCGAGCGCGGCGGCGAGCTCTCGCAGCGGACCGGGCCGGAGCGCGTAGACGCGGCGCTGACCGGTGCGCTGGGAGGTGACGACGCCGACGCGCTCAAGGGTCTGCAGGTGCTTGGTCGTCTGTGGCTGCCGCGCCCCGGCGAGTTGGGCGAGCACGCCGACCGAGCGGGGTCGCTCGGCCAGCAGGCCCACGAGCCGCCAGCGGGCCGGGTCGGCCAGCGCGGTGAGGAGTGCGTCCATGCCCAGAAGTATTCACCACGACGAATATTCGTGTCAAGGAATAAGTTCGCGGGGCGCCGAGCCGGATAGGTTCGTCCGGTGAGCAAGGCACGTATCGATGTGATCGCCGACGCCGCGCTCGGCCAGCTGGCCGAGCGCGGCGCCCCTGGCCAGAC
>NZ_JBHXFJ010000096.1:2236-17757 GCF_042722465.1 Streptomyces sp. NPDC127098 | reverse complement strand
GGCTCGTATATGTGTATAAGAGACAGGGGTTGTCACAGGCGTGCAACAGCGCGTCGGCGCCGGCCGCCTCGCGGCGGCCGGCGCCTGCTGCCGGAGCGGGCCCGGCTCAGCCCCGGACGGGTGCCAGCCGGATCAGGTCCAGGTCGGGGGCGAGTCCCGTCGGGTTGGTGAAGGTGAGGATGTTGCTCCCGCGTTCCAGGGTCACCGGCACGGCCAGGGACCAGAAGTTGGACCAGGAGTAGCTGTTGCGGAAGGTCGCCCGCCGCGCCGGCCCGTCGTTGACGCTGATGTCGGCGGTGC
The DNA here is from genome assembly GCF_042722465.1 of Streptomyces sp. NPDC127098. Taxonomy (NCBI): domain Bacteria; kingdom Bacillati; phylum Actinomycetota; class Actinomycetes; order Kitasatosporales; family Streptomycetaceae; genus Streptomyces; species Streptomyces sp. NPDC127098. The sequence goes on along the minus strand of NZ_JBHXFJ010000096.1, from coordinate 17,457 downwards.
GGGAGATGACGTCCGCGTTGTAGGCGTGGTCGCTGTCGGCGCGCTCGTCGTTGGCGTAGTGGACGAACAGCAGGTAACGGCCGGCCTGCGGGGCCCGGACCGTCCACCGGGCCGAGGTGTCGGGCCCGCCGAGCCAGCCGATGTGACTGCCGCCGCTGGCGTGCGGGTTGTCGGTGATCCTGGCCTGCCCGGTGAGGGTGGCCGTCGTGTCCTGGTAGCTGGCCAGCCCGGTGGTGTCGCCGGCGCCGGTGACGTCCAGGGAGCGCACGGTGGCCGAACCGGTGGCGGTGACGCGGTTGTTGCCGGCCTGGAGGAGGACCCGAAGCGACTGTCCCGGGGTGGCGCTGAGGGGCGTGCCGTGCACGTCGAGGGTGAGCCGGCCGCCGGTGTGGCGCGGGGTCAGCGTGTAGTAGCCGTCGCGCGGCGCGAACACGTCGAAGATGACCGAGTCGCCGCTGCCGAGCACCAGCGCGCCGGTCCCGGTCCCGGTCGAACTGCCGTAGTCGTAGCGGGGGTCGCCGGTGGTGTCGGCGAGCGTCGCCTCGTAGCCGGCGCGCGGGGTGGCGGCCGGGGTGAGGACGATCCGGTCGAGGGTGACCTCGCCCGCGCCCTTGGCCAGGCTCAGGGTGTGGTCGCCGGCGGTCAGTTGGAGCCTGACCGTCCTGATGCCGCGGTAGGTCCAGTTGAGGGTGGACGGGTAGTCGACGGTGGTGGGCGCCGCGCCGTCCACGGTGAGGGTCTGGCTGGCGGGCGCGCCCGACTGGTTGCCGTAGTAGACGTCGACGTCGTAGGCGCCGGTGGTCGGCACCGAGACGTCGAAGGCGACCCGGCTCTCCGGCTGGTTGAGCGAGCCGACGTCGCGGGTGCCGGAGGTGGCGTAGCCGTTGGCGTTCTGGACGGTGCCCTGGGTGTATATCTGGCCCGCCGTGATGGTGCCGTCCTCGGCCTCGTGGGCGCCGCGCCACGGCACGGTCGGCTGGTCAGGGGTGCCGGAGCCGGCCGGGGTGAGGACGACGCGGTAGGCGGACATCCGGTCCATGCCGCGCAGCGGGACGGTGACGGTGCCGTCGGCGGCGACCCGGGCGGTGGCGCGGGACAGCACGCGGGGCGCGGCGTGCGCGCCCTCGTACCCCGACCAGCCGGCCTCGGCGACGGTGAAGGACACGGTGGAGCCGAAGGTGGCGGCCGGCACGTCGCGGAAGACGACGTCGGCGTCGCCGTCGGTGCCGCCGACGACGGCGTGCGACTGGCGCCGCTCGGTGTCGAGTGTGGCCAGGCCCTGGAGGGTGTCGATGGTGTTGGGGTTGGGCGGCGTGACGCGGACCGTCTCGCCGGTCATCGCGGCGTACCAGCGGAAGAACCACCAGCCGCCGTTGGGGATGTTGGTCTGCACGACGTTGCCGTCGAGGTTGCCCGCCATGTCCCAGTAGGCCTGGTCGGCGTAGACCTTGTTGCGTTCGAACATGGAGACCCACTGCACGAGTTGCCCCGGCACCGACAGGTCGCGGCGGTTGGCGTACTCGTCGATGTTGATCGGCAGCGGGCCGATGCCCAACTGCCGCTCCAGGGCCCGGTAGTGGTCGTAGTTGCCCTGGAAGTCACGCAGCGATGACGAGGACAGCTCGTGCCAGGTGGTGACGTCCGGCAGCACGTCGTGGTCGCGGGCGTAGGCGTAGAAGTCGGGGAGGAAACGGCGGTCGTAGCGCGACTCGTTGGGCCCGGCGATCCTGATGTCCGGGTCGACGGCGCGGATCCGCTCGTACACGGTGCGCCAGTCGGCGAGGAAGCGGTCCCGGTTCCTGGCGTACTGGGCCGGGTCCGAGGCGTTGAGGCCATACCAGATCAGGTCGGGCTCGTTGAAGGGCACGAGGACGAAGTCGTCGCTCCTGGCGTGCTCGGAGACCTGCCGGGTGATGCTGTCGACCCTGGGGAGGTAGTCGGCCAGGCCGAGGTCCTCGTAGGGCCACTGCTCGTAGATGTCCTGCATCATCACGTAGACGTCGCCGCCGCCGTTGCGGAAGAAGGACTCCGAGACGGTGAGGGCGTCGCCGTTGGGGTGCTGGAGGCCGCCCTCCGGCTTCTGGGTGATGGTCGACAACTTGAGCGGCGCGAGGATGGCGTCGCTCGGCACGCCGTCGTCGCTGAGCGCGTAGAGGGCGCCGTTGGCGCCGTACATGATGTCGCCCTCGGACTGCCCGAGGTTGACGGTGATCCGCTGGGCCGCCTGGCCGGTCGGCTCCTCCGCCGACGCGGCCGGCGTCAGCCCGACCGTCGCCAGCGCGCCGACGACGGCGACCGTCACGAGCGCTCTCGTCATGGACATGTGGGGGTTTCCTCCGGATCTGCTGATCTACGGATCTACGGATCTGCTTGCCTACTTGACGGCTCCACTGGTGATCCCGGACACGATCCGCCGCTGGGCGACGAGGAACACGGCGACCATCGGCAGGCTCATCAACACCACGTAGGCGAAGATGAGATGCCAGTTGTTGAGGTAGAGCTGGGCGCTGGCGACCTGGTAGAGGTTGATCGGCAGCGTGGCGGCGTCGCCTCCGCCGAGCACGAAGAACGCGTAGAAGACATCGCTCCAGGCGTAGAGCATCACCATGATCGTGGCGGTGGCGATGACGGGGCGCAGGAGCGGCAGGACGATGCGGACGAAGACGCGGGTCGGTCCCGCGCCGTCCATCCGGGCGGCCTCCTCCAACTCCGTGGGGATGGCGCGGATGAAGCCGGTCATGAAGAAGATGGACGTGGACAGGTACATCGCGGTGTAGACCGCGATCATGCCGGGCCGGGTGCCGGCGAGGCCGAGCTGCCGCAGCTCCAGGACGATGGTGATGATCGCCGGCGGCAGCAGCAGTCCGCTGACGCAGACCGCGTAGGCCGCCGCGACGAGACGGCCGCGCCGCCGCGCGAACACCCAGGCGGCGCCGGCGCCGAGCACCAGCACGAGCACCACCGAGGGCACGATCACCAGCAGGCTGTTGACCAGCCCGCGCACCATCTCGCCCTCGCTGAGCGCGTCGCCGTAGTTCCGTCCCGGCTGCCACTCCCCCGGCGCCGCCAGGTTCGGCCTGACGGCCTCCGCCTGCGGCTTCGCCGAGGTCACCAGCACCAACCACGCCGGCACGCCGACGAGCACGGCCGCGAGCCCGACCACGACACCACGCCGCACCCATTCGCTCCGCGAGACCCTGGCCGGGCGGGCCAGCGGGCTCCGGGCGCTCATGCCGCACCGCCTCGGCGGCTGGCCGGCGCGACCGTGCCGGAACCGGCACGTGCCCGCGCGGGGCGCGGCCGGCGCCGACCTGACCGCTCGTCGGGCCGGTCGACGGGCCCACGCACCGGAGCCCCGCTCGGCGACACACCGAAGGCGCACGGCCCGCGCCGAGGCACCATAAACGGTCCGGCCAGGGCGCGCCGGAAGCCAGCCGGCGCGGCCATGCCGTGGCGCGGGGCCACCCCGCAGGGGTGGCACGTGCCCGGCCGTCGAGGCAGGCGCGGCCCAAGCCAAGCGCAGCGGCACGTCACAGCAGCTGCTCCCTTCTCCGCAGGCCCGTGATGAGGGGGATGGCGAGGGCGACGACGATCAGGAAGAGGACCAGGCTCATCGCGGAGGCCTGGGCGTAGAGGCCCTGGCCGAAGACGCGGAACATGTAGATGTTCATGACCTCCGTGGAGCCGGCGGGGCCGCCGCCCGTCGTGGCCTGGACGATGTCGAAGGTGTTCATGGAGCCCAGCAGCGAGGTGGTCACGTTGAAGGTGACGGCCGGCGCCAGCATCGGGAAGCGGACGGCGTGGAACATCCGCCACGGACCGGCGCCGTCGGCGCGGGCGGCCTCCAGGACCTCGCCCGGGATGCCCTTGAGGCCGGCGAGGTAGATCAGCATCGCGAGGCCCATCCACTTCCAGCCGTGCACGACGGCGACCAGCACGACGGTCCAGGTCGTGTTGCCGAGCCACGGCACGGTCGTGCCGAGCGCCTCGTTGACCGCGCCGTCCGTGTCGAACAGCGCCTGGAAGACGTAGCCGACGGCGAGCGCCGAGATCAGCACGGGCAGGAAGAACACGGCGCGGAAGAAGCGGTTGAACCGGGTGTCGCGCTCCAGCAGCAGCGCGAGGCCGAGCCCGAAGAGGTTCTGGAAGAACGCGGCGAGCAGGGCGTAGACGAGGGTGACGCGGACGGCCCGCCACAGCGTGCCGTCGTCGACGATCTCCCGGAAGTTGTCGAGGCCGGTGAAACGGATCTCGCTCTGGTAGCCGGACCAGTCGGTGAACGGGTACCAGAAGTTGAGGAGGTTCGGCAGCAGGAAGAAACCGCAGAAGAGGACGACGGCGGGCAGCGCGAACCACCACGGGTGGTGGACGGCGGCGCGGGGCAGCCGCCCCGGTGGGCGGCGGGTGTCGGTCGCCATGCCCGGGCGGCCCTAGAAGCCGTCCGCGCCCTGGGCGCGGGCTATGTCGTCGAACTGGTTCTCCACGAACGCGGCGACCTCCTCGGGGGACTTCTCGCCGTAGATCAGGTCGGCGAGGCCGACGTGGAGTTCGGGCGCGACGATGGCCCTGGCCTGGAAGACGCCGTGTGCCTGCGGCAGCGCGGCGACCTGCGCCTGGGCGGTGTCCGGCATGCCGTCCGGGTTGGGCACCGCCGGCTGGACGGAGGGTATCTGCCGGTCGGCGATGAAGTCGGGGTAGTCGGGGCCGAGCCAGAAGGCGAGGAACTGCCGTGCGGCGCGCTGACGTTGTTCGTCGCCGGTGGCGAAGGCGACGACACCGTTGGTCTGGTCGGGCGAGTAGAGGCCGCGCGCGTCGGAGTTGGCGACGGGGAACCAGCCGACGGTCTCGTCGATCTCCTCGGTGCTGTGCTGGGCCTGGAGTTGGGACTGGAAGGAGGTGACGTTGAGGGCCATCGCGGCGGTGCCGTCCCAGATGGCCTCGGCCTGGCCGGTGAAGGTGCCGGTGCGGTAGTCCTCCTGGGCGAGGCCGGCGCCGAGCAGTTCGTCCTGGTACCGGGTGATGGCGTCGACGACGACGGGGTCGGTCCAGGACTCCTCGTTGCGGTTGAGGCCGTCCCACCACTCGTCGGGCAGGTCGGTCAGCTGGACCTGCACCTGCCACTGGAGGGGCCAACGGTCGCCGCCCACCTCGTAGAAGGCGGGGACGCCGGTGGCGTCCCGGACGGTGTGCGCGAGCTCCAGCAACTCGTCATAGCTCTGCGGAAGTTGGTCCTCGCTGACGCCGGCCTGCTCGAAGACCTCCTTGTTGTAGTAGACGCCGAGCATGGCGGGGCTGGTGACCACGGCGGCGTAGCGGGTGCCGTCGACGACGCCGAGCGACTGTTCCGTGGGGCCGAGGTCCTCCACCCACGGCTCGTCGTCCAACGGCAGCAGGTTGCGGGCGGGTTGGATGAACGGGAGGGTGCTGATGCTCGGCTGCCAGAACATCAGGTCGGGGCGGTCGCCGGCGGCGAGCCGGGTGGGGACGTTCTGCTCGTAGAGGTCGGGGATGGCCTCGGTGGTGACCCGGGCCCCGGTGGCCTCCTCGAAGGCGTCGATGACCTGGTCGGCGGCGGTGAGCGTGGACTGCGCCGTCCAGAAGGTGAGTTCGACGCCGTCGAGGGGGGCCAGCGGGTCGATCTCGCCCCCGCCGTCGGCCCCGCCCGGGGTGTCGTCGACGCTGCTGTCGCTGCAGGCGCCCAGGGTCAGGGTGGTGGCGCAGATCAGGGCCAGGGCGGCCGCGGTGCGTTTCATGGCGACTCTCCGAGGGCGGCTCGTCGGGGTGTCCTGGTGGTGTGCGGTGGACCGATGGCGTTCCGGGGGTGACGAGTTGGCGGGTGGGGTGGTATCGGCGGGGTGGGTCAGCGGGTGGGCGCGGGTCCTGTGCTCTCGCGGACGATCAGGCGGGGCGCGGCGGCCACGGGGTGCGGGACGATCGGCTCGCCCTGCTCGACCAGGCCGTGCAGCAGGGCGAAGCAGGCTCGGCCCACGCCGGCGAAGTCGAGCCGCACGGTGGTGAGCGCGGGGGCCAGGTAGGCCGAGTGCGGGGCGTCGTCGAAGCCGACGACGCTGACCTCGTCCGGGACGGCGCGGCCGGCCTCGCGCAACGCGCGCAGCACGCCGAGCGCCAGGTCGTCGTTGCCGCACAGCACCGCCGTCACGTCGGGGTCGCGGGCCAGCAAGCGGCCGGCGGCGTAGCCGTCGGCGGGCTCCCAGCCGCCCTCGACGGGCTCCGGCACGGGCACCCCGGCGTGGGTGAGCGCGTCGCGCCAGCCGGCGGCGCGCTGGGCGCCGCCGCTGGTGCGGGTGGTGGAGGGGATGGCGAGGTAGTGGACGGTGCGGTGACCGAGTTCGAGGAGGTGTCGGGTGGCCTCGCGGGCGGCGGCCCGGTCGTCGGTCCACACCCAGGGGCTGAGGGCTGACGGCGGCTCCGCCGGGGTTTCCACGGCGGCCACCAACGGAATGTCGGCCGGGGCGAGTTCGAGGGCGCGGACGCCGGGGCTGTCGTAGGCGATCAGGATCAGCCCGCCGCCGGGGTCGGTGGCGCGCCGCAGCGCCTCGGTGACGAGCCGCTCGTCGTCGGACTCGAGCACGTGGATGCCGACGGCGAACGAGGCGGCGCGGGCGGCCTCCTCGATGCCCTTGATGGCGGTGGCGTAGCCGTAGTGGACGGTGTTGGAGGTCAGCACGGTCACGGTGCGGGATCGCCCGCTGGCCAGCGCGTGCGCGGTGGCGCTGCGCCGGAAGCCGAGTCGGGCGATGGCGGCCTCGACGCGCTCGCGGGTCGCGGGCCTGACGCTGGGGTGCCCGTTGATGACGCGGGAGACCGTCTGGTGGGACACCCCGGCGGCGGTGGCGACGTCCCGGATGCTGGCCGGGCGGCCTCCCCCGCTCCTTGTGTGACCGGTCACAGACATGCCAGGATTGTGACCGGTCACACAGGGGCCGTCAAGGCATCGGCAGCCGGGTTTCCACGAGGAGTTGAAGCGGTGTCGCAGGGCGCGCTTGCGGAGGGCGGGTACGGGTCGGAGGGCGAGGGGGTGGCGCGGGTTCGTTGGGGGCACGAGGCGCTCGACGTGGCGGTGGCCGCCGGGCCGGACGGGGCGCCGCGCCTGGTGGCCCTGGGATCGCCCGCACTGGACAAGGCCGGGGCGACACCGCTGGTGGAGGTGCTGGCCCTGGGTGAGGGCAGCGAGTGGTCCGGGCAGCGCGGGATCGAGTCCTCGATCGGGGCGCGGCTGCGGCTGGTCGGCCACGAGACGAGCCGGGACGGCGACTGGCACCGGCTGACCCTGCGGCTGCGCGACGAGGCGACAGGCCTCGCCGTCGAGGTGCTGCTCGACTCGCCGGACGGGGTGCCGGTGGTCAGGTCCCGGACCCGGGTCACCAACGAGGGCCCGAACCCCGTCACACTGCTGGCGGTCTCCTCGCTCACCCTGGGCGGGCTCCCCTCCCCGGACGCGCTGGAGGTGTACTGGGCGGAGAACGACTGGCTGGCGGAGTGCCGTTGGCGGCACGAGCCGCTGCGCGACCGGGTCCCCGATCTGAGCAGGGCGCGGAACGCGGCGGACAGCCGGGGCCGGATCGGCTACGCGAGCAGGGGCAGTTGGTCGACCGACGGCCACCTGCCGATGGGCGCCCTGGTCCGACGCGACGGTGGGGCGGCCTGGTTGTGGCAGGTGGAGTCATCCACCGGCTGGCTGTGGGAGGTCGGGGAGCGCTCCCCCGGCAGCTACCTGGCGCTGCACGGCCCCACCGACACCGAGCACCAGTGGCGGCAACCCCTGCTGCCCGGCCGTTCGTTCACCACCGAGCCGGCCGCCCTCGCCGTCGGCGGCGACCTCACCGCGGCCTTCGGCGCGCTCACCGCCTACCGGCGCGCCATCCGCCGGCCGCACGAGGACCACCGTCGACTGCCCATCGTCTTCAACGACTTCATGAACACCCTCAACGGCGACCCCACCACCGCCAAACTGCTGCCGCTCGTCGACGCCGCGGCATCGGTCGGCGCCGAGTACTTCGTGATCGACGCCGGCTGGTACGACGACGACACCCGGGGCTGGTGGGACAGCGTCGGCGCCTGGGAGCCGGCCGCCAACCGCTTCCCCGGCGACCGCGGCATCCACGAGGTCCTCGACCGCATCCGCGCCCACGGCATGGTGCCGGGGCTCTGGCTGGAACCCGAGGTGATCGGCGTGCGCAGCCCGTTGGCCGACTCACTCCCGCCGGAGGCGTTCTTCCGCCGCGAGGGGGTGCGGGTCCGGGAGCACGGCCGCTACCAGCTCGACCTGCGGCACCCGGCGGCCGTGGCGCACCTGGACCACACCGTGGACCGGATCGTCGGCGAGTGGGGCGTGGGCTACCTCAAGCTGGACTACAACATCAGCGTCCCGCCCGGCACCGACACCGGCGGCACCACCAGCCCGGGCGCCGGCCTGCTCGGCCACGCCCGCGCCTACCGCGCCTGGCTCGGCTCGCTCCTTGACCGCCACCCGCACCTGGTGCTGGAGAACTGCGCCTCGGGCGGCATGCGCATGGACAGCGCGATGCTGAGCGTCACCCAACTCCAGTCCACCAGCGACCAACAGGACCACCTGCGCTACCCACCCATCGCCGCCGCCGCACCCACCGCCGTGCCGCCCGAGCAGGGGGCCGTGTGGGCCTACGCCCAACCCGAGTTCACCACCGACGACAACGCCTTCGTGCTGGCCAGCGCGCTGCTCGGCCGCATCCACCTCTCCGGGCACCTCGACCGGATGACGCCCGACCAACTGGCCCTCGTGCAGGACGCGTTGACCACCTACCGGGAGATCAGAGCCGTTCTGCCGCACGCCACCCCGTTCTGGCCCCTCGGCCTGCCGGGCTGGACCGACGACTGGACCGCGCTCGGCCTGGCCGCGGGCGAGAGCCGGTACCTCACCGTCTGGCGACGCGCCGGCGAACCGCGGCGCACCCTGCCCGTACCGGAGTTGGCCGGCCACCCGGTCCGGGTCGAGGTGCTGCACCCGTCCGGCGCCTCCGACGCCACCACGACCTGGTCGACCGAGACCGGCGAACTGACCGTCGCCCTCCCCCGCACCCCCACCGCGCTGCTGCTGCGCCTGACGCCGCTCCGCTGAGCGCCTTCGTCGCGGCGCCGCCCGCCCGCCCTGCGCGAGCGGGCCGCACGCGGCTTGTTCTAGGATTTCGCGGACGGTGTCGTGATCATTCGAGGAGTCCTCCCGTGGGCCAGCCGCGCTACCTGGTGATCGCGGACGACCTCAGGGACGGAATCGCCGGGGGGCGCTGGAGCGTCGGCGAGCTGCTGCCGACCGAGCCCGAGCTGGCCGAGCAGTACCACGTCTCCCGGGAGACCCTCAGGCGGGCCCTGCGGCGTCTCGAACTCGACGGGCTGATCTCCCGGCAGAAGGGGGTGGGCACCCGTGTCGAGCGGGCCACGCCCTGGCGCCAGTTCACCTCCAAGCTGGGCAGCATCGAGGACCTGACCCAGTACGGCGAGACGGCCGTGCGGCAGGTCCTGTCCGTGGACGAGGTGACGGTGGACGCCGACCTGTCGGCGGTCACGGGACTGCCGGTCGGCGCCGGACAGGTGTGCGTGACCTCGGTCCGGCGGGACCCCGGGCGCCCCGAGGGCGCCGTGTCGTGGGCGCGGGTCTATCTGAGCCGGGGGGACGCCGAGGCCGTCGCGCCCGATCTGGCAGACGGCACACGGCTCATCGCGGACCTGCTGGAGGCCAGGACGGGCCGCGCCGTGGAGCGCGTCGTCCAGCGGACCCGGGCGGTGGCGGTCCCCGAGGAGGCCGCGGCGCACCTCGCCGTGCCGGCCGGGACGCCGGGCCTGGAGTTCGTGCGCCGCTACTACGACGCCGCGGGCGAGCTCTTCGAGGTCTCGGTCAGTACCCACGCCGGCGACCGGTTCGTGCACGAGACGACCCTGACTCGGAGGTAGGCCCTGGCCCCACTGCCCCCGGAGTTCGGAGAGCGCTGGGCCGGCGGGGCAGGGTGGCGGCGAGGGCGGCGCCGAGCGTGAGGAGGGCGGCGGCGAGGGTGAGCGCGAGTGCGAAGCCCTCCGTCGCGGCGAGTGCGGGGTCGTCGGGTGCGGCCACGGCGTCGCCGTGGCGCGCGGCCAGGGCGACGAGCGCGGCCACCCCCACGGCGCCGCCGACCTGTTGGACGGAGCTCAGGACCGCCGAGCCGAGTCCCGCGTCCGCCTCGGTGGTGCCCGTGAGGGCGGCCACGGTCAGGGCGGGCAGGCACAGCCCGTTACCGACGCTCGTGACGAGCATGCCGGGCAGCACCCCGGAGGCGTAGCCGTCGTTCGGCGCCACGCCGGACAGCAGCAGCAGTCCACCCGCACTGGCCAGGAGCGAGACGACGAGGACCGGGCGCATGCCGAGCCTGAGCACGGCCCGGGAGGAGAGCCACATGCCCGCCAGGATGCCGGCGCCGTAGGGCAGGTAGGCGACGCCGGCCGTGAGCGGGCCGTAGCCGAGCACGGTCTGCAGGTGCAGCATCAGCAGGAGGGCCATCGCGTACATGGCGGCGGAGAACAGCAGGGCCGTCCCGTTGGCGGTGGCGCGGACGCGGACGGACAGGAACGACAGGGGCACGAGCGGCTCGGTGGTGCGCGCCTCGACCACGAAGAAGGCGACGGCCAGGAGCGCGGCCAGCGCCAGGGGCCCGGCCGCGGACATGTCGTCCCAGCCCGACTCCTCGGTCCTGAGCACCCCGTAGACCAGGGACACCACGGCGCCGGTGCCCAGGACGGCACCGGGTACGTCGAGCGGGGCCCGGCGGGCGGCCCGGCTCTCCGGGACCAGGCGCGGGAGCAGCGCGACGGCCACGGCGACCACCGGCAGGTTGACCAGGAAGACCCAGCGCCAGGACGCCAGGCCGGTCAGCGCGCCGGAGATCACCAGGCCCGTCGTGCCGCCCAGGGCCGCGATGCCGCCCCAGATGCCGAACGCCCTGGCGCGCTCCCCGGCACCGGGGAACAGCAGGGTGATCAGGGCCAGCGCGGCCGGGCTGGCCATGGCCGCGCCCGCGCCCTGGACGAACCGGCCGGCCACGAGCTGCCAGGGCTCCTGCGCGAGGCCGCAGACGAGGCTCGCCGCACCGAACAGCGCCACCCCCGTCAGGAAGACGCGTCTGCGGCCGAGCAGGTCGGCCATGCGGCCGAACAGCAGCAACAGCCCGCCGAAGGCGAGGAAGTAGGCGTTGACGACCCAGGCGAGGCCCGCGGCGCCGAAGCCGAGATCCTCCCGCACGCTGGGGAGCGCCAGGTTCACCACGTTGTCGTCCAGGACGAGCATGAACTGCATGAGGCACAGCACCGCCAGGGCCGCTCCGCGGCGCCCGGGGGCGTTGCCCGGTGGGTGGTCGATGGGCATGCGGATGACGCTATTCACCGGTCGCGTTGGCCGCGATACGCTACCGGGCCATGGCATATCGTGTTGAGGACACCGGCTGGAGAGCATGACCGAGCCCGTCTGGGGGGCCGTCCCGCCCGGGGTGGGGGCGATCGTCGTCGGGACCTTCCCGTTGGCGTCCGGGCAGTGGTTCGTCCCGCACAGCCACCCGCAGCACCAGTTGGCCTGGGCGCGCCGCGGGGTGCTCGGCGTCGCGGTCGGCGACGCCTACTGGGTGCTGCCGCCGACCCGGGCACTGTGGCTGCCCGCGGGGGTGGTCCACCGGACCGGCGCGACCCGCGAGGCGGTGCTGTGCAGCCTCTACTTCGAACCGGACGGATGCGACGTGGACTGGGCGGATCCCACGCCGGTCGGCGTCGACGGGCTGCTGACCCACCTCATCGCCTACCTCAGCCGCGAGAACCTGGACGACGCCCCGCGGTCGCGGGCCGAGGCGGTCGTCATGGACCTGCTGCGCCCGCTGCCGTCCACCCCCATCGACGTGCCGCTCCCGACCGACGACCGCGTTCGCGCCGTGGCCGACGCGCTGCTCGCCGACCCCGCCGACCCACGGAGCCTCGACGCGCACGCACGGGCCGTCGGAGTGAGCCGCCGCACGCTGACGCGGCTGTTCGTCCGCGACACCGGCATGCACTTCGACCGCTGGCGCACCCATGTGCGGCTGCGTGCCGCGCTGCCCCTGCTCGCCGAGGGCCAACCCGTCTCCCGGGTGGCGCACACCGTGGGGTACGCGACGCCGAGCGCCTTCCTCGCGGCGTTCCGGCGAACCGTCGGCACCTCGCCGGGCCGCTACCTCGACGCCAGGGCGTGACCGTCCCGGGGTGGAACGCCGGACCGGGGCGCGGGTCCACGATTCCCCTCACGCACGCCCCTTGACATCGGCAGACCCATGAGCAACCTTGTCTAGACATAGATCCATGTCTAGACAAAGAGGTCGCTCAGCATGAGGTCGCAGGAACAACTGCTGGACTCCGCCTCCGCGCGCCCGCCGGGCAAGCGGTGGTACCGGGGGCTCGGGGCGCAGGTCGTGCTCGCCATGGTCCTCGGCATCGCGGTCGGCTTCGCCTTCCCCGGCCTCGGGGCCGACCTGAAGATCCTCGGCGACCTGTTTCTCGCCCTGGTCAAGGCCGGGGTCGCGCCGCTCGTCTTCCTCACCATCGTCATGGGCATCGCCTCCGCCGGTGACCTGCGGAAGGCGAGCCGCGTCGGATTCCTGGCCCTGGTCTACTTCGAGATCGTCTCCACCCTGGCGCTCCTCCTCGGCCTGGCGGCCGCCAACCTGTTCGGCGTCGGGAAGGGCGTCGACGTGGAGGACGCCACCGGCTCGGCCGAGGCGCCCGGCGCCGACGAGGGCGACCACGGGTTCACCGCCTTCCTCCGGGACATCGTTCCCGACAACTTCGTGGGCGCGTTCTCCTCCGGGCAGCTCCTCCAGGTGGTGGTGCTCGCCGTCATCTTCGGCATCGGCCTGCTGGCCCTCGAACCCCACCTGCAGGGCCGGATCAACGGCGGACTTGAGGTGGTCTCCGAGGCGTTCTTCGGCTTCGTCAACATCATCATGAAGCTGGCGCCCTTCGGCACGTTCGGCGCCATCGCCTACGCCGTGGCGACCAGCGGCGGCGGGATGCTCCTCGCCCTGGCCGAACTCGTCCTCCAGTACTGGCTCGTCATCGCCGTCTTCGTCTTCGGCGTGCTCGGTCTCGTGTGCCTCGTCGCCGGCTTCAACATCCTGCGCGTACTCCAGTACGTCCGGACGGAGATGACGCTGGTGCTGGGCACAGCATCCTCCGAGGCGGCCCTCCCGGGGCTGCTGCGGAAGCTCCCGCTGATCGGCTGCTCCAAGCAGTCCGTCGGCCTGGTCGTCCCCACCGGGTACGCCTTCAACCTCGACGGCACCTCGATCTACATGTCCATCTGCACGCTGTTCGTCGCCAACGTCTACGGCGTCCCCATGGGGCTTCCCGAGCAGCTCGGCCTGCTGGCGATCATGCTGCTCACCTCCAAGGGCGCGGCCACCGTCTCCGGCGGCACCTTCGTGGTCTTCGCCTCCACCGTGGCCGCTACCGACAACCTGCCCGTCGAGGGCATCGGGGTGCTCTTCGGCGTCTACCGCTTCATGTCGATGGCCACGGCCTTCTGCAACACCTTCGGCAACGTCGTCGCGACCTTCGTGGTCGCCAGGTGGTGCGGGGAGATGGACGTCGAGAAGGTCAGGGGCGCCCTGGCCGACCCCAGGGCGTTCCTGGCCAGGGCCGAGGCGGAGTCCGCGGCTGAGCCGACGGCGCCGGGCCGGGACGCGGCAGGCCGGGACGCCGCGCCCGCGGAGGACGCCCGCACCGCCCCCACCACCCTCACGAAATGAGAGCGCGCATGAGCACCACCGTCTTCGACTCCCTGCTGTTCCGCGACATGTTCGGCACCCCGGCCATGCGGGAGATCTTCAGCGACACCGCCTATGTCCAGCGCATCATCGACACGGAGACCGCCCTGGCCCGCGCGCAGGCCGCGGTCGGCGTCATCCCCGCCGAGGCCGCGGCGGAGATCACCGCCAAGGCCGACTTCGCCGGCCTGGACGTCGAACGGCTCAGGGCCGAGACGGAGATCGTCGGCTACCCGGTGCTGCCCATCATCAAGCAGCTCTCCGACCAGTGCGGCGACGCGGGCCGCTACCTCCACTGGGGCGCCACCACGCAGGACATCATGGACACCGCCGTCATGCTCCAGTGCCGGCAGGGCCTGGCGCTCCTCGGCGACCAACTCGACCGGGTGCGCGCCGCCCTGCGGCAGCTCGCCGAGGACCACGTGGACACCGTCGCGGCCGGACGCACCCACCTCCAGCACGCGCTGCCGGTCACCTTCGGCTACCGCTGCGCGGTCTGGCTCTCCGCCCTCGACCGCCACGCCGAGCGCCTCGCGCAGGCCGGCGAGCGGGCCCTCATGGTGCAGTTCGGCGGCGCCGCCGGCACCCTGGCCTCCCTCGGCGAGGGCCCAGAGGGCCTGCGGACCCGCGCGGCCCTCGCCGCGGAACTCGGGCTGCGCGACCCCGAGATCACCTGGCACGTCGCCCGCGACGGACTCGTCGAACTGGTCTCGCTGTTCGCGGCCGTCGGCGGTTCGCTCGGCAAGATCGCCTGGGACGTGATGATGATGAGCTCCTCCGAGTTCGGCGAAGTCGCCGAGCCCTTCGTGCCCGGCCGGGGAGCGAGCTCCACCATGCCGCAGAAGCGCAACCCCATCTCCAGCGAGCTGATGTTCGCCGCCGCCAAGCTCCTTCGGGACCGGGCCGCCACGATGCTCGACGCCATGATGCAGGACTTCGAACGGGCCACCGGGCCCTGGCACCTGGAGTGGGCCGCCGTCCCCGAGTCCTTCCTGCTGCTGGCCAGCTCGCTGCACCAGGCCGAGTTCATGCTCGGCGGCCTGGAGGTGAACGTGGACCGGATGCGTCAGAACACCCGGCTCACCGGCGGACTCATCGTCGCCGAGGCCGTGATGATGGCGGTCGCCCCGGTGCTCGGCAGGCAGCGGGCCCACGAGGTCGTCTACGACGCGTGCCGCACCGCCATCGAGACGGGCACCACCCTCGAAGCCGAACTCCTCGGCCACGCCGAACTGGTGGGCCACCTCGGCGCCGAGCGCGTCACCGAGCTCTGCGACCCGGCCCGCTACCTCGGCAGCGCCGCGGGGGGGGGGGCGGGGGGGGGGCCGCCGGGCCCCGGGCCCCCCCCCCCCCCCCCCCCGTCCGTGATCTGTCGCCTGAGCTCCTTCACCACCTGGAGATACGGCGGCGTGC
>NZ_JBHXFJ010000096.1:0-2226 GCF_042722465.1 Streptomyces sp. NPDC127098 | reverse complement strand
GGGCCACCCCGGCGCCCCGCGCCCCACCGCGCTCTCCCACCGGGCCCGCACCCGCGCCCGCCCGGCGCCCAGCCCCGGGCGGTCCATCCACGCCGAACGCCCCGCCACCCGTCACTCCTTCACGGAGCCGGAGTTGGCGCCGCGGATGAAGTAGCGCTGGAAACAGAAGAAGAGGATCGCGACCGGAATGGTGGACAGGGCCGCCGCGGCCAGCTTCAGCGGGTACTGGGTACCGCTGCCGAGGCCGCCCGCCACCAGTCGGGCCAGGCCCGTGGTCAGCGTCTCGTACTCGCTCGACTGAGTCGACACCAGGTAGTGGGTGAACTCGTTCCAGGAGCCCTGGAAGGAGAGGATGGTCAGCGTGATCAGCGCCGGCCTGGCCATCGGCAGCACCACCGACCAGTAGATCCGGAAGGCCCCCGCGCCGTCGATCCTGGCCGCCTCCTCCACCTCCCGCGGCACCGACTCGAAGAACTGCTTCATGATGAAGATGCCGGCCGCGTCCACCAGCAGCGGCACCACCATGCCGGCGTAGGTGTCGAACATCCCGAAGGTGTTGAGCACCAGGAACTTGGGGATCAGCAGCACCACGCCGGGCACCGCCATGACGGACAGCAGCAGCACGAACAGCAGCCGCCGCCCCGGGAAGTTCAGCCGGGCCAGCGCGTAGCCGGCCATCGAGTCGAACAGCACCCGGCCGCCGGTGACCAGGAGCGTCACCACCGTCGAGTTGCCCAGCCAGCGCAGGAACGGCACGCTCTCGGCCGAGTCGGCGATCCCGAACAGCCGCTCGTAGGCGGCCGTGGTGGGGGTGGTGGGCCACAGGGTGAGGGGGTTGGCCGCGGCGTCCGGCATGGTCTTGAAGCTGGTCGCGATCTGGATGGCGAACGGCAGGACGTACAGCAGCGCCAGGCCGGCGACCAGGGTGTAGCCGACCGCCCGCCAGGGCACCGCGAACCGCGGCAGCACCGGGGCCTCGGGCGCCCGCTTCCCGGCCTTCGTCGTGGCCTTCGTCGTGGCTGGGCTCATCGCGCGGACCTCCCGGAGCGCTCGCGCAGCAGCCAGCGTTGCAGGCCGGTGCAGATCAGGATGATGGCGAAGAGGATGAACGCGATGGCCGCGCCCTGCCCGAAGTCGGCGTTGTCGAAGCCGGACTGGTAGGAGAGGAAGGCCGGCGTGAGGGTGGTGTTGCCCGGGGCGCCCTGGCCCATCACGTAGACCATGTCGAACACCTGCCAGCTGCCGATCAGGCCGAGCGTCAGCACCAGGAACAGCACCGGACGCAGCGCCGGGAGGGTGACGTTGCGCAGCAGTTGGCGCCGGTTGACGCCGTCGAGCGCCGCGGCCTCCTCCAGCTCGCGGGGGATGTCCTGGAGCGCGGCGAGGAAGATCAGCATGAAGGTGCCCGAGGTGGTCCAGATGGCGAGCAGGATCATCGTGCACATCGCCACCGAGGGGCCCGAAAGCCACTCGAACCAGCTCAGGCCGAGGAAGTCGTGCTCGGTGAGGAAGCCGCTGGGCCGTTCCGGGTCGACGAGCCCGAGCGCGCCGAGCGCGACCCAGACGACGCCGCGCGAGTCGGCGAACCAGTTGGGCCCGGTGATCCCGAACCAGGACAGCAGCCGGTTGACGGCGCCGCTGCCCTGGAAGAGGAAGAGGAACACCGTGGAGACCGCGATGGTGCTGGTGACGGACGGGAAGTAGAACGTGGTCCGCAGCAGCGAACGGCCCCTGATCAGGCGCTGGTTGACGATCATCGCCAGGGTGAGGGACAGGATCGTCACCAGCGGCACGAACAGCAGCACGTAGTAGGCGTTGTTGCGCAGCGAGGTGGCGAACAGCGTCCGGTCCAGGCCGTCGTCGACGAGCAGGTCGCGGTAGTTGTCCAGGCCGACGAACTCGGCGCGCCCGCCGGTGAACGGGTTGGACTGGCCGTCCCAGTCGAGCAGGCTGACCCAGGCGGCCATCAGGATGGGCAGCAGCAGGAACAGGCCAAGCACGGTCACGGACGGGCTGACGAACAGCCATCCCATCAGGGACGAACGCCGGCGACCTGCTGTCCTACGCCGCCAAGGGGTCCGGCCCTCGCCGTCGGCGGTGTCGCGTGGGGGGTCGGTGGCGAGGGTCACCGCGACCTCCCGCCGGTGGTCCCTGCGCCGGTCCTTCCGGCCGGCTGCCCCGACCGGCTGGTGCCAGCCGGGCGGGGCCGCCGTTCGGCCCCGGGCC
>NZ_JBHXFJ010000095.1:0-18014 GCF_042722465.1 Streptomyces sp. NPDC127098 | reverse complement strand
CCCGGGCACCGGGCGGCAGAGCCGCCGGTGCCCGGGCCTGCGGGCCACCGCACCCGCACCCGCACAGCGCGCAGCGAAACCGCGGGTGGGTGGGGAAAAACGCCTACTTCTTACGCCGGCGGCCGCCCTTCGCCGCGCGACGCCGCTCCGCCCGCGTCGTGCCGTCCCCGCCGGCCCCGCCGGCCCCCGCTCCGCCTTCCGACTCGAAGTCGCCCTCGACCACGCCGCCGGCGCCGTCCACCGTCGGGGCCGAGAAGTGCAGCCGGTCCGCCCGCTGCGGCGCGTCCAGGCCCTTGGCCCGGATCGCCGGCCGCGCGCCCGCCGGCACCGGCGCCGGCTGCTCGCCGGCCTCCGCCGGCTGCTTCTCGCCGCCCTGCACCGGGACCTGCTCGACCTGCCGCTCGACCTGGACCTCCAGGTTGAACAGGTAGCCGACGGACTCCTCCTTGATCCCGTCCATCATGGCCGTGAACATGTCGAAGCCCTCGCGCTGGAACTCGACGACCGGGTCCCGCTGGGCCATCGCCCGCAGGCCGATGCCCTCCTGCAGGTAGTCCATCTCGTACAGGTGCTCACGCCACTTGCGGTCGAGCACCGAGAGGACCACGCGGCGCTCCAGCTCCCGCATCACCTCGGGCCCGAGCTCCTGCTCCCGCTTGTCGTACTGCCGGGAGATGTCCTCCTTGATGGACTCGGCCAGGAACTCCGGCGTGAGGCCGTCCCGGCCGCCCGCCTCCTCCTCGAGCTCCTCGACCGTCACCGAGACCGGGTAGAGCTGCTTGAACGCGCCCCACAGCCGCTCCAGGTCCCACTCCTCGGCGAACCCGCCGGCCGTCTCGGCCTGCACGTACGCGTCGATGGTGTCGTCCATGAAGAACCGCACCTGCTCGTGCAGGTCCTCGCCGGCCAGCACCCGGTGGCGCTCGCTGTAGATGACCTCGCGCTGCCGGTTCAGCACCTCGTCGTACTTCAGCACGTTCTTGCGGATCTCGAAGTTCTGCTGCTCGACCTGGCCCTGCGCCGAGGCGATGGCGCGGGTGACCATGCGGTTCTCGATCGGCACGTCGTCCGGCACGTTGGCCATGGCCATGACGCGCTCGACCATCTGTGCCTTGAAGAGCCGCATCAGGTCGTCGCCGAGCGACAGGTAGAAGCGGGACTCGCCCGGGTCGCCCTGGCGGCCCGAGCGGCCGCGCAGCTGGTTGTCGATCCGCCGCGACTCGTGCCGCTCGGTGCCCAGCACGTAGAGCCCGCCGAGGTTCTTGACCTCCTCGAACTCGGTCTTGACCGCCTGCTCGGCCCGCTCCAGCGCCTCGGGCAGCGCGGCCGCCCACTCCTCGACGTGCTCGACGGGGTCGAGCCCCTTGGCGCGCAGCTCGCTCTCGGCGATGTCGTCCGGGTTGCCGCCGAGCTTGATGTCGGTGCCTCGGCCGGCCATGTTGGTGGCCACCGTGACGGCGCCCTTGCGGCCGGCCTTGGCCACGATCGCGGCCTCGCGCTCGTGGTTCTTGGCGTTGAGCACCTCGTGCCGCACGCCGCGCTTGTTGAGCTGCTGGGACAGGTACTCGGACTTCTCCACCGAGGTGGTGCCGACCAGCACCGGCTGGCCCTTCTCGTGCTTCTCGACGATGTCGTCGACGACGGCCGCGAACTTGGCGACCTCGGTGCGGTAGATCAGGTCGGACTGGTCCACGCGGGCCATCGGCCGGTTGGTCGGGATGGGGACCACGCCGAGCTTGTAGATCTGGTGGAACTCCGCGGCCTCGGTCATCGCCGTACCGGTCATGCCGGCGAGCTTGCCGTAGAGGCGGAAGTAGTTCTGGAGGGTGATCTTGGCGAGCGTCTGGTTCTCGTCCTTGATCTTCACCCCCTCCTTCGCCTCGATCGCCTGGTGCATGCCCTCGTTGTAGCGGCGGCCGGCCAGGATGCGGCCGGTGTGCTCGTCGACGATCACGACCTCGCCGTCGAGGACGACGTAGTCCTTGTCCTTCTTGTACAGCTCCTTGGCCTTGATGGCGTTGTTCAGGTAGCCGACGAGCGGGGTGTTGACCGACTCGTAGAGGTTGTCGATGCCCAGCCAGTCCTCGACCTTGGTGACGCCCGCGTCGTGGATGGCGACGGTGCGCTTCTTCTCGTCGACGTCGTAGTCGCCGGTCTCCGCGACCTGCCGGGTCGGGACGGCCGGCTCGCCCTTCTCCAGGCGCTGCACCAGCTTGGCGAAGTCCGCGTACCACTTGGTGGCCTGGTCGGCGGGGCCCGAGATGATCAGCGGGGTCCTCGCCTCGTCGATCAGGATCGAGTCCACCTCGTCGACGACGGCGTAGTTGTGGCCGCGCTGCACCAGCTCGTCCTTCGACCAGGCCATGTTGTCGCGCAGGTAGTCGAACCCGAACTCGTTGTTGGTGCCGTAGGTGATGTCACAGGCGTACTGCTCGCGGCGCTTGGCGGGCGTCATCCCGGCGGTGATGCAGCCGACCGACAGGCCGAGGAAGCGGTGGACCCGGCCCATCCACTCGGAGTCGCGCTGGGCCAGGTAGTCGTTGGTGGTGATCAGGTGCACACCGTCGCCCGCCAGCGCGTTCAGGTACGTGGGCAGCGTGCCGACCAGGGTCTTGCCCTCGCCGGTCTTCATCTCGGCCACGTAGCCGAGGTGCAGCGCGGCGCCGCCCATCAGCTGGACGTCGTAGTGGCGCTGGCCGAGCACCCGCTTGGCGGCCTCGCGGACGGTGGCGAACGCCTCGGGCAGCAGGTCGTCCAGGCTCTCGCCGTCCGCGTACCGCTCCCGGTACTCGTCGGTGAGGGCCCGCAGCTCGGCGTCCGTCAGCTCAAGGAAGTCCTCTTCAATGGAGTTCACCTGGTTGGCGATGCGTTGCAACCTGCGCAGGATCTTGCCTTCGCCTGCACGCATGATCTTGTTGAAGACGGACACGAGGGCTGGTCTCCTTGCCGGTCGGGCCTGGCGCCGATGGGAATGCGCGGGCACAGCGAGATATGGCCCCGCCGCACCGGCCATGGTATGCGAGCGTCGCGACGAGTGTCAGTGGTCCGCTCTACGATCGCTCGCATGACTGCCGCACAGCCGCTACAGCTCTCAGCCGACGAAGCCCGCCGGATCGCCCTGCGCGCCCAGGGCCTGCTCGGTGCCCCCGACCGGGCGGGGGGCGTGCGAGGGATGCTGCGCCGGCTCGGCTCGGTCCAGCTGGACACGATCTCGGTGCTGGCCCGCTCGCACGAGCTCCTGCCGTACGCGCGGCTCGGCGCGGTGGGCCGCGCGGCGGTCGAGGAGGCGTACTGGTCGGGGGGTCGTTCCTTCGAGTACTGGTCGCACGCGGCCTGCGTGCTGCCGATCGAGGAGTGGCCGCTGTTCGCCTTCCGGCGGCGCGCCTACCGGGCCCGGGAGTCCTGGCACCACGAGCTGCCCCCCGGCGCCTACGAGAAGGTGATCGCCCAGCTGCGCGCCGAGGGCCCGCTGACCGCCACCGAGCTCGGCGGCGCGAAGAACGGTGGCCCCTGGTGGGACTGGAGCGACACCAAGATCGCGGTCGAGCGGGCGCTGATGTTCGGAGACGTGGTGTGCGTCGAGCGGCGCGGCTGGAAGCGGGTCTACGACCTGGCCGAGCGCGCCGTCCCCGGCGAGCTGCGCCACGACGACCTGCCGGACGCGGAGTGCGTGCGGCGGCTCGTCGCCCAGGCGGGGGCCGCGATGGGGGTGGCCACGCTGGCCGACCTGGCCGACTACCACCGGCTGAGGATCGCCGAGGTGGCGGCGGTGATAGCGGACACCGGCCTGGTGCCGGTGGTGGTCGCCGGCTGGGGCCCGCACCACGAGGCGTGGGCGGATCCGGCGGCGCTGGCCACCGCGCCGCGCGGCCGGCACCGCACCACGCTGCTCTCCCCGTTCGACTCGCTGGTCTGGGACCGGCCGCGCACCGAGCGGATGTTCCGCTTCACGCACCGTCTTGAGGCGTACGTGCCGAAGCCGAAGCGGGTCTACGGCTACTTCGCGATGCCGCTGCTGGCCGGCGGCCGGCTGCTCGGCCGGGTGGACCCGGCGCGCGAGGGCGACACGCTGGTCGCCAGGCACGCGGCCTTCGAGGGCAGCGAGGCGCGGGCCCGCAAGGCGGTACCGGCGATGGCCGAGGCGCTGGCGGAGGCCGCGCGCTGGGTGGGCTGCGGCCGGGTCACGGTGGAGCGGGTGACGCCGACCGAGTTGCACGCCCCGCTGGCCGCCGCCCTCGCGGAGGTCTAGGGCCTGGCCTCATCCCGTCTCCAGGTCCAGGATCTTCTCGCGCATCGCGTAGACCACGGCCTCCATCCGGGAGTGCAGCTGGAGCTTCTCCAGGATGTTGCGCACGTGGTTCTTCACGGTGTTCTCGCTGATGAAGAGCTCCTTGGCGATGTCCCGGTTGTTCTTGCCGGTGGCCACCAGCTTGAGCACCTCGAGCTCCCGGTCGGTCAGCTTGGGCGCGGGCACCAGGCGCCGCTCGTCGGTGCGCTCGATCATCGACTTGAACTCGGTGAGCAGCTTGGCCGCCATCGAGGGGCTGATCTGGGACTGCCCGTCGGCCACGGCCCGGATCGCCGCGGTCACCTCGTCGGTGGAGATCTCCTTGAGCAGGTAGCCGGTCGCGCCCGCCTTGATGGCGTCGTAGAGGTCGGCCTCCTCGTCGCTGATGGTCAGCATGATGATCCGCGCGCTGGGCGCGACCTCCTTGATGGAGGTACACGCCTCGATCCCGCCCCGGCGCGGCATCCGCACGTCCATCAGCACGATGTCGGGCAGCAGGTCGGCGGCCTTCTCGACCGCCTCGGCGCCGTCCCCCGCCTCGCCGACGACCTGGATGTCCTCCTCCTGCGCGAGCACGATCTCGAGTCCGCGCCGGAACAACTCGTGGTCGTCGACCACCAGCACCCGGATCGGCTCGCGCTGCTCGGCCGCCGAGGCCGCCTCCGCATCGCCGGGCCGCTCCCGAGGCATCGTGGGCCCGAAAGTGTCCACCATCGCTCCTCCCCCTACGACCGGAGCCGACCGAGGCCATGTCGTCTGCCACGCTCGGCGACCTCATGATTCCATGGCGACACCCCTCGCCGAGTCCGGCGAGGGGTGTCTTTCGGTTTCTCGGTCAGCCGCCCAGCGCGCCGCCGGCGCCCTCCGGCACACTCTCGGCCAGCGGGTCGGCCTCCAGATGGATCACGCCGTAGTCGTAGGCGTGCCGGCGGTAGACGACGCTCGGCTGCTTGGTGTCGGCGTCGATGAACAGGTAGAAGTCGTGTCCGACCAACTCCATCTCGTAGAGGGCCTGTTCGAGCGTCATGGGCGCCGCGACATGCGTCTTCTCGCGGACCACCAGTGGCCCGTCTCCTTCCACGACGACCGAGCCGAGGCGCCGCACCGGCGGGCGCGCCGGCGCCTGGTGCGTCGGCTCGAGCGGGTCCAGGCCGTTCAACCGGGCGGCGTCCGGGACCGCGGTGGCGACCTCACTGGCCGGGATCCGGTCCCGGCCCCTGCGGCAGCGGCGCTTGTCGTGCTGCCTGCGCAGCCGCGACTCCAGCTTCTCGGCCGCCAGGTCCAGGGCCGCGTACGGGTCGGCCGCTGAGGCCTCCGCCCGCACCACGGGACCCCGGTGCCGCAGGGTGATCTCCACCCGGTCGGAACGGTCTGCCTGACGTGGGTTGTGCTCCTTGGACACTTCCACGTCGAGGCGGGTCACCTTGCCGTCGATCCTCTGGATCTTGTCCAGCTTCAGCTTCTCGGCCACGTGCCGCCGGAATCGCTCCGGCACCTCGGTCTTGCGGCCCTTGACGACGATGTCCACGCAGAACTCCGTTCCCGGAGGCGCCGCGGCCCTGCGGCCCCTCCGTTGGTGCACTGTGCCGATGGTGCCGGTGTCCTCGGCTCCCGCCGGCGTTACCTCGGGGTTACGGGTTTCACCTCCTCCTCCCCCGGCACGAAGATCAACACCCCATCGTTCTCAGGGTGATCACGACCACTCGCAAACCCCGGGAAATCCCTATCTCCACTTATGTAACGAACGTACCTCTGTGAAAGGTGCCCCGGCACCCCTAGAAGCGGAATCTCTCCGGTCTCGCGGCCCGCGGCTTCTCGACACCGGGCTCCGCAGCCGAAAGCATCTCGGCCGAAGGCACCACGGCCGAAGGTCCCGCGACCACGGCGGCGCCCAGCGGCAACCCACCGGCGGCGCGCACCGCCCGGGCCGCCTCGGCGAGCGAGGCCCCCGTGGTCACCAGGTCGTCCACGAGCAGCACCGGCTCGCCTGCGATCAGGGCGCCCGGCCGTGCCGCCAGCGCCCCCGCGAGATTCGCGGACCGCCGCGCCGCGGGGAGCCCGGCCTGGTCCGCCACCGGACGACACTGCCGCAACACCGGCCGCACCCGCACCGCGTATCCCGCACTCCGCAGCCGCCCGGCGGCCGCGCGCGCGATCCGGCGCACCGGATCATGTCCGCGCCGGGCCACGGCGGCACGCGCCGAGGGCACCGGCACCAGACTCACCACCCGCTCCGCGTCGACCGCCCCCGCGCACGCGGCGCGGACGCTCACGGCGAGCGCCCGGCCCAACGGACCGGCCAGCGGCAGCACACCACGCTCCTTGTGCGCGAGCAGCACCGCGCGCACCTGGTCCCGGTAGTCGGCGGCGGCGTAGACGGCGGGCAGCCCGGCCGGCTCGGGGCGGAGGGACACCCGGCGGGCCCGGCCGCCGGTGAGCGCGGCCCGGCAGGGCTCGCAGAGCACGGCGCGCGCCTGCCCACAGCCGGCGCACGCCGTCGGCAGGATCAGGGAGCCGAACTCCTGCCACCAACCGCGCATGAATCCACCGTGACGGACAGGACAACTCCCTGCCAACCCCCCGGGAGGAGGTTTCCGGCCATTCCGCCGCGACCCCCCGTCAGCCGGCGTAGACCGGGGCCCTCCCCAGCGAACCGACCACCTTCCACTGCGAGCGGTCCTGGAGCCAGGCCACCCCGGCCACCGTCTCGGCCAGCAGCGGAAGGTCCTCGTTCTCGGTGGCCGCGACGCCCGTGACGTCGTTGAGCCCGGGCACCGTCGGCGTGTTGACCGTCGAACCGTCGGAGCGCACGTACATCAGCTGCTCCACGCCGTCCGCCGGCCGGCCCACCACCACCAGGCGGCTGCCGCCGGCCCAGGAGACCGCGGCCACGTCCTCCAGCTGCGGCATCACCGGACGCAGCCCGGTGACGGAGAGCTCGGTGCCCTCCCCGCCCTCTCCGTGCGCGACTCGCTCGATCCGGCCGAGATGCAGCGTCGCGCCGCCGTCCGCCTCGCCGATCAGCATCGCGATCCGCACCCCGTCCGAAGCCACCCGCAGCGCCTCGATCCGCTGGTCGTGCCGCAGCCCCTCGACCGGCACCTCAACCGGCGTGCCCCGGCCTTCGGTCAGTCGCAGCAGCCGCGGCCCGGCCGGGTCGCGATCGGCGACCCACAGGTCGCCGAGACCGTCCCAGCTGGGCGCGGAGAGTCCGGCGTCGTCCCCGCCGGTGGCGCTGGTGGCGTGCACCTCGGGCCCGGTGTCGTCCTCGTTGGTCAGCGGGGCGACGTAGAGCGTGGAGCCGTCCGCGCTCACCCCGGCCGCCTGCTCGCCGTCCCGCCGGATCGCCACCGCCCGCAGCCCGCCCTCGGCCTCGTCGAGCGTGCCGGGCACCGGCCGCAGCGAGGGCTGCTCCTCGCCCTCGACGACCTGCACCAGGTCGCCGTCCTCCTCGAGGAAGTAGGGCCGGGTCAGTTCGCCGGCCAGCAGCCCGGGCGCGTGCTCACGCGCCGCGGCCTCGGACTCGTCGCACAGCGGTGTCCCCGCCGCGTCGAGCAGCCTGGCCTCGGTCACGTCCACCGAGGCCACGTCCTGCACGGTGTGCAGCAGCTGGGCCGCCATCCGCTCACAGCTGTCGACGGGCCAGTCGGCCGGCACCCCGGACAGCCACACCGAGATCGCGCCCGACTCGTCGATCGCCGGCGCGTGGTCGTCGGCCACCTCGGCACCCGAAGGGAACGCGGAGGCCACCGCGGGGGACAGCCACTCACTCGGCCCCTCGAGCAGCGTGCGGACGGTCTCGCCCACCGGGTCTATCCGACGGCGCACGTAGACCGGGTCCGCCACCAGCACGTCCTCGCCGTGCTCGATCCGCCGCCCCTCGGGACCCAGGTCGGCGTAATAGAACGTGTTGACGGAGCGGTAGATCCGGCGGAAGTCGGCCTCGCCGATCACCAGGCCGTCGGGCAGCGTGTCGATCCGCCACTGGTCGTCCACCCGCCGCAGCAGGAACGTCGCCTGGTACTCGCCGGCCTCCGGGGAGTACACGTGCGCCGCGTCGACGGTCGCGAGCCTGCTGCCCGTCAGCTCCACCCGCATGGTCTGCCCGTCCCCCGAGGCCGCCGGTTCCTCGGCCCCGGGTATCCGCAGGTCGGCGCCGCTGGAGAGGATGGTGGTGCTGGCGAACGGGTCCCACTCACCCCGCCGCCGCGGCGTCAGGTACTCGCGGGCCGTCGCGAAGTCGGCCTCGTCACTCGTGATCGCCTCCAGGAAGCCCCGGACGATCGCCTGCGGCAGCGCGCCCTCGGCCGGCGGCACCCCGTAGACCCGCACCTGCGGCTCACCCTCGCCGTCAGAGTCGGCGCGCTCGGACGCGTCCACCCGCTGCACCGGGCCGCTCGACGGCATCGACGCACAGCCGCTCAGCACCAGGCCGACCGCCGCAAGGCCCGCCGCGGCCCGCCACCGCGGGCGCCGCTCACTCCTCATGACCGCCCTCACCCCGCGCCTCACCGCCGGCCGCCACCGGCTGCCCCGCCCGACCCGGCTCACCGGCCCGCGAGGCCGGAAGCACCGCCGCCCGCGCCTCACGCCTGGTGCGCGCGTCCCGCGGTTCGAGCGGCAGCGGCGAGCCACGGAGCTGCTCGCCGGCCGTGCGGGGCAGCGTCAACCGGAACTGGGCGCCGCCACCCGGCTCGCCCCACGCCTCGAGCCAGCCGCCGTGCAGGTGCGCGTCCTCCAGGGCGATGGACAGCCCGAGCCCGGTGCCGCCGGTGGTCCTGGCCCGCGCCGGGTCGGCCCGCCAGAACCGGTTGAACACCCGCTCCGCCTCCCCGGCCCGCAGCCCGATGCCGTGGTCGCGCACCGCGACCGCCACCGCTTCCCCGTCCCGGCTGGCCGCCAGACGCACCACCACGTCCCGACCCTCGCCGTGCTCGATCGCGTTGACCACCAGGTTCCGCAGCACCCGCTCGATCCGCCGCGCGTCCACCTCGGCCACCACGGGCCGCTCGGCGCCCCGCACCAGCAGCCGGCTGCCGCGCCGCTCGGCCAGCGGCTCGGCGCCCTCGACCACCCGGTTGACGACGTCCCGCAGGTCGGTCAGGTCGGCCTCCAGATTGGCCGCGCCCGCGTCGAACCTGCTGATCTCCAGCAGGTCGGCGAGCAGCGACTCGAACCGGTCGAGCTGGCTCAGCAGCAGCTCGGCCGAGCGCGCGGTCACCGGATCGAACTCGCCACGCGCCTCGTGGATCACGTCCGCCGCCATCCGCACCGTCGTCAGCGGGGTGCGCAGCTCGTGCGAGACGTCGGAGACGAACCGCCGCTGCATCCGCGACAGCTCCTCGAGCTGCTGGATCTGCAGCTGGAGGTTGCGCGCCATCTTGTTGAACGACTCGCCGAGCCGCGCGATGTCGTCCTCGCCGCTGACCTTCATCCGCTCCTGCAGCCGCCCGGCGGCGAGCCGCTCCGCGATCCGCGCCGCCATCCGCACCGGCGTCACCACCTGCCGCACCACCAGCCAGGCGATCGCGCCGAGCAGCGCCACCACGAACAGGCCCGCGGTGGCGATGGTGCCGGTCACCAGCGACAGCGACTCCTCCTCCTGCGTGAACGGGAAGAGGTAGTAGAGCTGGTACCAGTTGCCCTGGATGTCGGTGAGCCGGCGCCCGATGATCAGCGCCTCCTGGGAGGAGCCGTCGAGGAAGTCGATCCGCCCGTACTGGCGGTGCGCGTCGGTGGAGCGGTCGAGCGCCTCCCGCAGCTCCGTCGGGATGAACTGCTCGGGCATCCGCAGGTCCCCGTAGGCCCGCGCGCCGCGCGGCGCCTGCCCGGAGCCGCTGTCCGCCTCGTTCACGAACGGCGTGCCCGACAGCTGCGAGGGCAGCGCCACCACGTAGAAGACGCCGCGACCGCCGCTGGACAGCTGCTCGACGATCCCGTTCAACCAGGCGTTGGGGTCGACCGTCTGCCCGGCCACCGCCTCGGCGCCCTCGCCGTCCCCGGTGGCCAGCTCGCTCGCCACCGCGAAACCGCCCTCGGCCTGGCTCTGCGCCGTCTGCCGCTTGGCCTCCAGCAGGCCGTTGCGCACCTGGCCGATCACCACGATGCCGAGCACGAGCACCACGGCCAACGACATCACCAGCGTGGTGGTCACGACCCGCAGCTGGATGTTCCGCCGCCACAGCCGCCGCACGGAGAGCAGCGGACCGCTGGCCCAGCGGCCGAATATCCGGATAGCCGGCTGTGCCCCGGTCGCCGCCCCTTCGGTCAGCAGCCGGGAACCATGCCACCACAGCCGGTCGGCCACCTCAGCTTGACCCGGCCTTGTACCCCACGCCGCGCACGGTCACCACGATCTCCGGGCGCTCCGGGTCCTTCTCCACCTTCGACCGCAACCGCTGGACGTGCACGTTCACCAGCCGCGTGTCGGCCGCGTGCCGGTAGCCCCACACCTGCTCCAGCAGCACCTCGCGGGTGAACACCTGCCACGGCTTGCGCGCCAGCGCCACCAGCAGGTCGAACTCGAGCGGGGTCAGCGAGATGGCCTGGCTGCCGCGCTTGACCGAGTGGCCCGCGACGTCGATCACCAGGTCGCCGATGGCGAGCTGCTCGGGCGCCGGCTCCTCGGAGCGGCGCAGCCGCGCACGGATCCGCGCGATCAGCTCCTTGGGCTTGAACGGCTTGACGATGTAGTCGTCGGCGCCGGACTCCAGGCCCACGACGACGTCGACCGTGTCGCTCTTCGCCGTGAGCATGACGATCGGCACGCCCGACTCGCCCCTGATCAGCCGGCACACCTCGATGCCGTCCCGACCGGGCAGCATCAGGTCGAGCAGCACCAGGTCCGGCTTGATCTCACGGAAGGCGGCGAGGGCCTTGTCCCCGTCGGCCACGAACGACGGCTCGAACCCCTCCCCGCGCAGCACGATGCCGAGCATCTCGGACAGAGCTGGGTCGTCATCGACGACGAGTACACGTCCCTTCATGCCTTCATCATCCCATCCCCTGATCAGGACTTAGTCGAACGTGATCTGGAACACACTTCTGCCAGCCTGCCGTGATCCACCGGCGACACCACTCCATGTTCCGTCACGATCGCCGTCACCAGCTCCGCCGGCGTCACGTCGAACGCCGGGTTGTACGCCTGCGTCCCCACCGGCGCCACCGGCACCCCGGGACGGACGTCCGTCACCTCGTGCCCTGGCCGCTGCTCCACCTGGATCGCCGCCCCGTCCGGCGTCGCCAGGTCCACCGTCGACACCGGCGCCACCACGACGAACGGCACCCCGTGGTGCTTGGCCAGCACCGCCAGCGGATAGCTGCCCACCTTGTTCGCCACCGAGCCGTCGGCCGCGATCCGATCCGCCCCGATCAGCACCACGTCCACCTCCCCCGCCGCGAACAGCGAACCCGCCGCCGCGTCCACCAGCAGCGAGAACGGCATCCCGGCCCGCGCCGCCTCGTACGCCGTCAGCCGCGCCCCCTGCAGCAGCGGCCGCGTCTCGTCCACCCACAGACGCCGCAGCTCACCCGCCTCGTGCGCCGCCCGCACCACCGCGAGCGCCGTCCCGCCGCCCGCCGAGACCAGCTCGCCGGTGTTGCAGTGCGTCAGGATCCGGTACCGACCACCGGGCAGCAGCTCCCCCAGCAGCTCCCGCCCCGCCGCCACCATCCCGGCACTCGCCGCCGCGTCCTCCCGGAACAGCGCGTGCGCCTCGGCGAGCGCGGCCGCGGCCGCGCTCGTGCCCCCACCACCGGCCGCCTCGTACGCCGCCACCGCGCGCCGCACCCCGTACCCCAGGTTCACCGCCGTCGGCCGCGCCCCCGCCAGCTGCCGCGCCGCGTCCTGTACGTCGTAGCCGCGTGCCGCCGCCAACGCCACCCCGTACGCCCCGGCAAGACCCAGGATCGGCGCCCCCCGCACCGCCAGCGACCTGATCGCCGCCACCAGGCCCGGCACGTCCGTCACCACCAGCTCGACCTCGTCGGCCGGCAGCCGGGTCTGGTCGAGCAGCACCAGGACCGGCCCGTCCGGGGGCTCGGCCCAGCGCAACGCGGGAACTCTCAGATCAGCCATCCGCACAGTCTGCCAACCCACTCCCGGCACAGCCAGCACGGCGCCGTGGCACGATGGGCGCCAAGGAAAACCACCACATCCGGTGGTATGAGGCACCCGGAAGCGAACACCAGGGGGAAGCAGTGAGCGAGTCGCAGGGCTGGACGCCACCCGGGTCCCCGAAAGACGGCGAAGGGCACGACGCGAACCAGCCCGCCGCCCCGCAGACACCACCCGCACAGCCCGCGCCGCCCACCCCGCCCCAGGGCTGGGGCGCCGCGCCACCCCCGCAGCAGCCAGGATGGGGCCACCAGCCCGGCTGGGGTCAACAGCAGGGCTGGGGACAGCAGCCAGGCTGGGGAGCGCCCGGCGGCTGGCAGCCCCAACCCCAGGCCCCCAAGCCCGGCGTCATCCCGCTCCGCCCCCTCGGTGTCGGCGAGATACTCGACGGCGCCGTCTCCACCGCCCGCGCCCACTGGCGCACCGTGCTGGCGATAGCGCTCCCCATAGCCATCGTCATCCAGCTGCTCTCCTCCATGGCACTGCACACCTGGCTCTCCGACAGCTCCGGGTTCAGCGCCCTCGAGAACAACCCCAACCCCACCGAAGAGGAGCTCAGGGACGCCTTCGGCGACCTCCTCGGCTTCGGCTCCGTCACCGGCGTCGCCACCCTCCTCGGCAACGTGCTCGCCACCGCCATGCTCACCATCGTCGTCAGCCGCGCCGTCCTCGGCCGCGGCGTCACGGTCGGCGAGGCCTGGCGCGACTCCCGCGGCCGCCTGCTGCGCCTCCTCGGCCTGGTACTCCTCGTCCCCCTGATCGCCGTCCTCGCCGTCCTCGTCCCCGCACTCCTCTTCGGCCTCGGCGGCTCGGAGTTCGCCGCCCTCGGTGCCTTCGGCGGCGTGATCCTGGCCGTCTGGCTCTGGACCCAGTTCTCCCTCGCCGCCCCCGCCCTGATGCTCGAACGCCAGGGAAGCTTCGCCGCCATGCGCCGCTCCTGGAAGCTGGTCACCGGCTCCTGGTGGCGGGTCTTCGGCATCCAGTTGCTGATCCTGGTGCTCCTCACCATCGTCAGCGGCATCATCGAGTTCCCCACCACGCTGGTCGCCGAGGTCGTCGCCGGCGGCGGCAGCGGCTTCCTCGAGGGCAGCCTCACCGAGATGTCCTGGAGCTACCTGGCCATCACCGGCGTCGGCGCCGTCATCGCCTCCGGCATCACCCTCCCCATCAGCGCCGGCGTCACCGCCCTCCTCTACATCGACCAGCGCATCCGCCGCGAGGCCCTCGACATCGAGCTCGCCAGCGCGGCCGGCCTCGGCGACACCCCGGCGCCGGGGAACTGACACCGTGCCGACGCCGCTCACGGCGCTCGCACTGCCGGCGGCGGACGACGACACCGCCCCGCCCGTCGTCACCGACCGCGAGGAGGCCCTCCGCGAGGCGCGGCGCGAACTGTCCAAGCCCGCCTACGCCGAGCACGAACCCAGCCTGCCCCGCCGGGTCTGGAACTGGATCTGGGACGACCTCCTCGGCAGGCTCGACGACGTCGCCCTCAACACCCCGGGCGGCTGGTTCGGCCTGCTGGCCATCGCCCTCCTCGTCGTCGCCCTGCTCGTCGCCCTCCGCATGCGCCTCGGCGCCCCGCGGGACGCCGCGGGCCCCCGCTCCACCGGCGGCCTCTTCGGCGACCAGCCGCGCACCGCCGCCGAACACCGCGCCGCCGCCGACGCGCACGCCGCCGTCGGACGCTGGCCGGAGGCCGTCCAAGAGCGCCTGCGCGCCATCGTCCGCGCCCTCGAGGAACGCGCACTCCTCGAACCGCGCCCCGGCCGCACCGCCACCGAGGCCGCCGCCGAGGCTGCCCGTCCCCTGCCCACTCTCGCCGCCGAACTGCGCGTCGCCGCCACCACCTTCGACGGCATCACCTACGGTGGCCGCCCCGCCGGCCCCGCCGACGACGCCAGGATGCGCGACCTCGACCAGCGCCTCGCCACCACCCGTCCCGACCTCAACGCCACCGGCACGGGGACGGCCCGATGACCACGAGCACCGCCGTCTCCCCCGACACCCGCCACCTCTGGCGCCGCGGTCGCGGACTCCTCCTCGCCGCCGTCGCCCTCGCCGTCACCGGCCTGCTCATCGCCCTCCTCACCAGCGGCCCGAGCAGCACCCTCGACCCCCGCTCCGCCACCCCGACCGGCAGCCGCGCCGTCGCCCAGCTCCTGGCCGACCGGGGCATCGACACCACGGTCGTCACCACGGCCGCCGAGGCCGCCGACCTCGCCGGCCCTGACACCACCCTGCTCGTCACCAACCCCGAGGCCCTCACCCCCCACACCCGCGGCCTGCTGCGCTCCGCCACCACCGACGCCGGCGGCCGCACCGTCCTCGTCTCGCCCGGCCCCGCGACACTCGCCGACCTGGCCCCCGAGGCCGGCGTCGACACCATCCCCGCCCCCGTCGAGGAACGCCAGGCCGACTGCGCCTGGCCCCCGGCCGAGCGCGCCGGCAGCGCCCAACTCGGCGGCTACCGATTCCGCGTCCCCGCCGACGCCACCGGCTGCTACTCCGCGGGCGGCCTGCCCACCCTCGCCCTGCTGCCCGGCGCGACCGCCGAAGCCGGCGAGACCGTCCTCCTCGGCTCCCCCCACCCGCTCTACAACGAGCACCTCGACGAGTACGGCAACGCCGCCCTAGCCCTCCAACTCCTCGGCGCCCGCCAGCACCTCGTCTGGTACCTGCCGTCTGCCGAGGAGGCCCCCGCCGCCGAGGACCAGCGCGGTCTCCTCGGCCTCCTCCACCCCGGCTGGCGCTGGGCCACCCTGCAACTCCTCGTCGCCGCCGGCCTCGCCGCCCTCTGGCGCGCCCGCCGCCTCGGCCGCGTCGTCACCGAGCGGCTGCCCGTCGTCGTCCACGCCGCCGAGACCACCGAGGGCCGCGCGCGCCTCTACCACCAGGCCGGCGCCCGCGACCGCGCCGCCGACGCGCTCCGCGCCGCCACCCGCGCCCGCCTCGCCCCACTCGTCGGCGTCCCGCCGACCGCGGCCCACTCCCCCGAGGCGCTGCCGGCCGCCATCGCCGCCCACACCGGCGAGCACCCGGCCACCGTCCACCAGACGCTCTTCGGCTCGGCCCCCACCGACGACCAGGCGCTGGTCCGCCTCGCCGACGAACTCGACGCCCTCGAACGGCGCCTCACCCCCCGCCGACCCACCGAACCCGACCGGAAAGGCCCGACCCCGTGACCGCGCCAACCCCAGGAACCGAGACCCCGGACGCGCGCCAGGCCCTGGAAGCCCTGCGGACCGAGATCGGCAAGGCCGTCGTCGGCCAGGACGCCGCCGTCACCGGCCTCGTCGTGGCCCTCCTGTGCCGGGGCCACGTGCTCCTCGAAGGCGTCCCGGGCGTCGCCAAGACCCTGCTCGTCCGCACCCTGGCCACGGCACTCGAACTCGACACCAAGCGCGTCCAGTTCACCCCAGACCTGATGCCGAGCGACGTCACCGGGTCCCTCGTCTACGACGCCCGCACCGCCGAGTTCTCCTTCCAGCCGGGCCCCGTCTTCACCAACCTCCTGCTGGCCGACGAGATCAACCGGACCCCGCCCAAGACCCAGGCATCCCTGCTGGAGGCCATGGAGGAGCGCCAGGTCTCCGTCGACGGCACCCCCAGGCCGTTGCCCGACCCCTTCATGGTCGCCGCCACCCAGAACCCCATCGAGTACGAGGGCACCTACCCGCTGCCCGAGGCCCAGCTCGACCGCTTCCTCCTCAAGCTCAACCTCCCCCTGCCCAGCCGCGAGCAGGAGATCGACGTCCTGGCCAGGCACGCCGCCGGCTTCGACCCCCGCGACCTCGCCACCGCCGGCGTCCGCCCGGTCGCCGGCCCCGAGCAACTCGCCGCCGCCCGCGCCGCCGTCGCCAAGGTCACCGTCTCCCCCGACATCGCCGGCTACGTCGTCGACCTCTGCCGGGCCACCCGCGAGTCGCCGTCCCTGGCCATCGGCGCCTCCCCCCGCGGCGCCACCGCGCTCCTCGGCACGGCCCGCGCCTGGGCCTGGCTCTCCGGCCGCGACTACGTCATCCCCGACGACGTCAAGGCACTCGCCCTGCCCACCCTCAGGCACCGCGTCCGGCTGCGTCCCGAGGCGGAGATGGAGGGCGTCACCGCCGACAGCGTCCTCACCGGCCTGCTGGCCCGCGTCCCGGTCCCCCGCTGATGGCGCTCACCGGCCGCACCGCGCTGCTGGCGGCACTCGGCGCCCTGGTCGCCGGCCTGCGCCCGGGCTGGACCGGCATCCTGGCCGTGGCCGTGCCCCTGCTCGTGGGCGTCTTGGTCGACCTGGCCCTGGCCGCCCCCGTCCGCCCGCTGCGGCTCGCCAGGGGCGGCGACACCACCGTCCGCCTGGGCGACGAGGCCGCCGTGCACCTCACCGTCACCAACGCCTCAGGACGTCCGCTGCGCGCCGAGCTCCGCGACGCCTGGCCGCCGAGCGCCTGGCGCACGGGCACCGCCTATGCCGCGTCCCGGCACCGCCTGCACGTGCCCGCCGGCGAACGCCGCAGGATCACCACCGTGCTCGGCCCCACCAGGCGCGGCGAGCACCGCCCAGACCGGGTCACCGTCCGCTCCCACGGACCACTCGGCCTCGCCGCCCGCCAGGGCGGCCACGCCGTCCCGTGGACGCTGCGGGTGCTGCCCCCCTTCACCAGCCGCAAGCACCTCCCGGCCAAGCTCTCCCGGCTCCGCGAACTCGACGGCCGCACGACGGTGTTGACCCGTGGGGAGGGCACCGAGTTCGACAGCCTGCGCGAGTACGTGCCGGGCGACGACGTCCGCTCCATCGACTGGCGCGCCACAGCACGCCAGTCCGCGGTCGCCGTCCGCACCTGGCGCCCCGAACGCGACCGGCATCTGCTGCTGGTCCTCGACACCGGCCGCACCTCGGCCGGGCGGGTCGGCGACATCCCCCGCCTCGACGTCTCCATGGACGCGGCCCTGCTCCTCACCGCCCTGGCCTCGGGGGCCGGCGACCGCGTCGACCTGCTC
Organism: Streptomyces sp. NPDC127098; assembly: GCF_042722465.1. NCBI lineage: Bacteria > Bacillati > Actinomycetota > Actinomycetes > Kitasatosporales > Streptomycetaceae > Streptomyces > Streptomyces sp. NPDC127098. The sequence goes on along the minus strand of NZ_JBHXFJ010000095.1, from coordinate 621 downwards.
GCCTTCGACCGCGCGGTCCGCGCCTCGGTGCGCGGCCGCACCGGTGGCCAGCTGCTGCCCTCGGTCGTCAGCGCCCTCACGCCACTGGAACCGGCGCTGATCGAGACCGACGCCCGTGCCATGGCCACGGCCGCACTGGCCGGCGCGCCACGCCGCTCGCTGATCGTGCTCTTCACCAGCCTCGACGCCGCCCCGGTGGAGACCGGACTGCTGCCGGTGCTGCCGCGCCTGACGCGGCGCCACACCGTCGTGGTGGCCTCGGTCGCCGACCCCAGGATCGCCGAGATGGCCCGCGCCCGCGGCACCGTCCCCGGCGTCTACGAGGCCGCCGCGGCCGCCAGCCACCAGATCGAACGCCAGCGCACCGCGGAACGCCTCCGCGCCCTCGGCGTCACGGTCGTCGAGGCGCCCCCCGAACTCCTCCCGCCGGCTCTGGCCGACGCCTACCTCTCCCTCAAGGCCTCGGGCCGCCTCTGACGGGCCCCGCCCTCTCCCAGAAAGGAGGGGTCGGCTCCCATCGGGCGGCCCGCAACACAAACGCGTGTAGGGCCCGTTGGCGAACCAACGAGCCCTACACACTCAATAATTGTCCGGCGGCGACCTACTCTCCCACACGGTCCC
>NZ_JBHXFJ010000094.1:0-18882 GCF_042722465.1 Streptomyces sp. NPDC127098 | reverse complement strand
TGGGGGGCTTCTCCTCGGCGCCCCGGTCCCCGGCGGGGCGGCGGGGCCCCCCGCGGCGGCGGCGCCGCCCCCCCCCCCCCGCCGCGGACTAGGAGGTGAGGGCCGTCGTGCGGAGGAACCGCAGCGAGCCGTTGGGCATCGGCGTGAAGCCCTGCACCGACGAGGTCGTCGCCGTGTAGCTGTAGCTGGTGAACAGCCAGATCCAGGCGGCGTTCTCCTCCAGGTGCTCCGAGATCTGGCGGTAGATCTCGCGGCGCTCGTCCGGGTCCTCGACGGCCCGGCCCTGGGCGAACAGGTCGTCGAGCTCGGGGGAGCTGTAGCCGGCCACCGGGTTCAGGTTGCCGTCGCTGGTGAAGTACCGGCCGTACATGCCGTGCGGGTCGGGGTTGCCGCCGTTGAGCGCGACCGCGGCGTCGAAGTCGCCGGCCACCCAGCGGTCCACGTAGGCGCCGGACTCCAGCACCTCGAGCTCCAGGTTGATCCCGGCCTCGGCGAGCTGGGCCTGGAGGTTCTGCGCCTCGTTGACGGAGGTGGCGTACTCGCCCTGCGAGACGATGGCGTTGACCGTGACCTCCGAGAGGCCCGCGTCGGCCAGGTACTGCTCCGCCTGGCCCAGGTCGCGCTCGGGGCAGGGGCGGGCCTGCGGGTCGGAGCGGTAGGCCGGGGAGGTGATCGGTCCGGTGATCTCGCCCTCGCCGAGGGCGGCCGTGTCGAGCACCTCCTGCCGGTCGATGGCGCACTGGATGGCGAGCCGCACGTTGCGGTCGGCCAGGTCGCCGCGGCTCGCGTTCAGCATCAGGGTGTGGTAGCTGAGCTGCGCGGTGGCCTCCACCGTGACCTCGCCGGTCTCGGCGGTCTGCGCGACCAGCGGGTCGTCGAAGACGGACATCTGCACGTTGCCCGACTGGAGCGCGGAGACGATGGCCGACTCGTCGGGGATCACCCGGAACTCGACGCTGGCCAGCGCCGCCGGGTAGCCCCAGAACTCCTCGTTCCTGACCAGCGTGACGGACTGGCTCGACACCCGGTTGTCGAAGGTGAAGGGGCCGGTGCCGTTGGGCTGGGTGTTCAGCTCCTCCTCGGTGTCGTCCGAGGAGAGGATCGCCATGTTGACCGAGGCGAGGTTGGCCGGCAGCGAGGCGTCGGGGCTGGCGAGTTCGAGCACCACCGTCGTCTCGTCCGGCGCCTCGACCGACTCCACCGCCGCCAGCGAGGCGGCGGCCACGGCCGCCGTCTCCTCGGCCATGATGCTCTCCAGCGAGAACACCACGTCCTCGGAGTCCATGGCGCTGCCGTCCTGGAACGTGACGTCGGAGCGCAGGTGGAAGGTGAGGCTGAGGCCGTCGTCCGAGGTCTCCCACTCCTCGGCGAGGCCGGGCACCACCGACATGTCGGAGTCCAGCTCCGTCAGCGTGCCGTAGATGTTCTGCAGCACGTTCACCGCCTGGAACTGGGTGGCCTTCCAGGGGAAAAGCGTGTCGGGGTCCGAGGTCACGCCGATGACCAGGTCGCCGCCCGCGGTGGGCGCGGCGCCGTCGGACGAGCCGGAGTCCGAGCATCCGACGAGCACGAGCGAGAGCGCCGTGGCCCCGCTCAGCGTCGCCAGCGTGCCGCGGCCTATCCGCTTTCTGTGTGACATGAGCTTCCTCAAAGCTGTGGGGTGGTACTCAGCCGCGCGTGGGGTGGAGACGACGTTCGGAGCGTGACACCAAGGCGCCTGCGAAGCGGGGCTGGCAGAAACTTACCTTCATCGGTTCCGTGGTGTAAATATGTTCCCCGCTGGGCAACGGGAGTTGGGCCCCGGCCGCTACCGTGGGCTGACGCGCGGTTACGGGCGTCGGAACGGAAGGAGCGAGCGTGCGCGACGAGGCCACTGAACGACCCGATTCCCGAACGGTGTTGGTACGGATGCGCGCCGCGCTCCCGTCCCTGCGGCCCTCCGAGCGGCGCGTCGCCCAGGCGATCCTCGACAGCCCGGCCGACTCGGCGCTGCTCTCCATGGCCGATCTCGCCGAGCGCTGCGGCACCTCGCCGACCTCCGTGGTCCGCTTCTACCGCCGCATCGGCTACGCACACTACCGGGACCTGCGGATCGACGTCGCCCGCGAGGCCACCCGCGAGAAGCTCGCCCACGCCGAACTGCCGGCCGTCTCCGGCGACATCGACCGCGACGACACCCTGGACGAGATCGTCTCCAAGGTGGCGCTCAACGAGACGCTCTCGATAGCCGACACCATGAACGCCCTCGACCGGGCGGCGCTCGCCCGGGCCGTGCGCCTGGTCGCCGGCGCCCGCCGGGTCGACGGGTTCGGCGTCGGCGCCAGCTCGTTCGTCAGCCTCGACCTCCAGCACAAGCTGGTACGCATCGGCCGCACCGCGCTCAACTGGCGCGATCCGCACGCCGCCAGGACGGCCGCGGCCACCCTGGACGACACATGCGTCGCCATCGCCATCTCGCACTCCGGAACCACCATCGACACCGTCGAGTTCGTCACCATCGCCCGCCAGGCGGGCGCGTCGACCGTCGCCATCACCAACCACGGACGCTCCCCGCTGGGCGAGGTGGCCGACGTGGTGCTCACGACCGCCGCCCGGGAGACCCGGTTCCGCTCCGGGGCGCTGGGCAGCAGGATCGCTCAACTCATGGTCGTCGACTGCCTTTTCACCGGAGTGGCGCAAACCTCGTACGACGCCTCCATGGCGGCGTTGCGCAACACCTACGCCGCAGTCCACTACCGCACCGTGGACGAGACCTGAACACCGAGAGACGCAGAACGGAAAACCCATGACAGAGGTCGTCATCGTGTCCGACGCGGCCGCCGGCGGCGAACTCGCGGCCCGCGCCGTGCTCGCGGCCCTCGACACGCGACCCGACGCCGTGGTCGGCCTTGCCACCGGCTCCACCCCGCTGCCCGTCTACCGGGCGCTCGCCGAGCTGATCGCCCGCGAGCGGCGGGACGTCAGCCGGGTCGGGGCCTTCGCTCTCGACGAGTACGTCGGCCTGCCCGCCGACCACCCCCAGAGCTACCGCTCCTACGTCGCCCGTGAGGTCACCGGACCGCTCGGGCTCGACCCACGCCTGGTCCACGTGCCGGACGGCGAGCCGGAACGGGCCAGGACCGCGGGCGAGGAGTACGAGCGGGCCATCGAGGCCGCCGGCGGCGTCGACGTCCAACTGCTCGGGATCGGCACCGACGGGCACCTCGGCTTCAACGAGCCCGGCTCCTCGTTCGCCTCCCACACCCGCGTCAAGACCCTCACCGAGCGCACCCGCCGCGACAACGCCCGGTTCTTCACCACGCCCGACGAGGTGCCGCTGCACTGCGTCACCCAGGGCCTGGGCACCATCCTGCGCGCCCGACACCTGCTGCTGCTCGCCTTCGGCGCGTCCAAGGCACCGGCCATCGCCGCCGCCGTCGAGGGCCCGCTCACCGCCAGCCACCCCGCCTCAGCCGTCCAACTCCACCCCCACGCCACCGTCATCGTCGACGAACCGGCGGCGAGCCGGCTCGCCAACCTCGACTACTACCGGCACGCCTGGGCCAACAAGCCGGCCTGGCAGGGCATCTGACACCGCCGGCCGGTCGGTTACCGGTTGGCGGCCTTGCAGAGCCGGGCCGCCAACGGGCCATCGGACAGGGGGAGTTTCCGGAATCCGACGTGAACTGTTTCCTGGTCAACGGCCGGTCGGCGCCGCGCCCCGGTGGCGGACGGCGTAGGCGGCCGCGCCGACCGCCAGCACCAGGGCCCCGGCGAGCACCGAGGTGAGCGGCAGCGCGAGGGCCAGGGCCAGGCAGCCGAGCAGGCCGACGGCCGGGACCACCCGGCGCCGCCGGCCCTCGGCCGAGGGGAGGGTCCAGGCGCTGGCGTTGGCGATCGCGTAGTAGACCAGTACCGCGAAGGAGGAGAAGCCGATCGCGCCCCGCACGTCCACCGTCGCCGCGACCACCGCCGCCACGGCGCCGACCGCGAGCTCCGCCCGGTGCGGCACCCCGAACCGCGGATGCACCGCGGCGAGCGGGTGCGGCAGGTGCCGGTCGCGGGCCATCGCCAGCGTGGTGCGGGAGACGCCGAGGATCAGCGCCAGCAGCGAGCCCAGGGCGGCCACCACCGCGCCCACCCGGACCACGGGCGCCAGCCCCGGCACCCCGGCGGCCCGCACCGCGTCGGCCAGCGGGGCGGCGGCGCCGGCCAGGCCGCCGGCCCCCAGCACCGCCAGGGCGGCCAGCGCCACCGCCGCGTACACCACGAGCGCGATGCCCAGCGCCAGCGGGATCGCCCGCGGGATGGTGCGCGCCGGATCGCGCACCTCCTCGCCCAGGGTGGCGATCCGCGCGTAGCCGGCGAAGGCGAAGAACAGCAGCCCGGCGGCCCGCAGCAGTCCTTCGGGCCCGGCGTCCGTCCAGCCGGCCGCCAGGTCGATCCGGCCGAGGCTCGCCCGGTCCGAGGTGAGCGCGGCCACCACCACGGCGGCCAGCACCGCGAGGACCACGGCCACGATCAGCCGGGTGAGCAAGGCCGACTTGCGCACCCCGCCGTAGTTCACCGCGGTGAGCGCCACCACGGCCGCGACCGCCACCGCGTGCGCCTGTTCCGGCCACGCGTAGGCGCCGACCGTGAGCGCCATCGCCGCGCAGGACGCGGTCTTGCCCACCACGAAGCCCCAGCCGGCGAGGTAGCCCCAGAAGTCGCCGAGCCGCTCCCTGCCGTAGACGTAGGTGCCGCCCGAGGCCGGGTAGCGCGCGGCCAGCCGGGCCGAGGAGGTGGCGTTGCAATAGGCGACCAGCGCGGCCAGGGCGAGGGCGAGCGGCAGGGCGCCGCCGGCGGCCCCGGCGGCTGGGGCCAGCGCGGTGAAGACGCCGGCCCCGATCATCGATCCGAGTCCGATCACCACCGCGTCGAGGAGACCGAGCCGCCGCCGCAGCCGCTGGTCGGTGCCGCCGGGTCCGTTCATGGTGGTGCCCTCTCGGGGTCGCCTGTCGTGTCCGGGCCATGATCCCGGACGCGGCGGCGGCGGTTACCCGGGGGCTGCCGCCCGCACCCGGCCGCGCACCTCGCCGAGCCAGATCCGGCCGCCGTCAGGGCCGGGGGCCGTGCCGCCGATCGTCACCTCGTCGCCGTCCAGGAGGAAGGCGCGCTCGCCGCCGTCGGGTAGCACCAGCGGCTCCGCGCCGTTCCAGGTGAGCTCGATCAGCGAGCCGCGCTGCTCCCGCCGGGGGCCGCTGACGGTGCCCGAGGCGAACAGGTCGCCGGTGCGCAGCGGCGCGCCGTTGACGGTGAGGTGGGCCAGCTGCTGGGCCGCCGTCCAGTAGACGCCGGCGAACGGCGGCCGGGAGATCTCGTGGCCGTTGAGCGTCACGGTCAGCTCCAGGTCGAGCCCCCACGGCGAGGCCCCGGCGTCGTCGAGGTAGGGCAGCGGCCGCGGATCGCGCGGCGGCGGCGCGACCCGGGCGTGGCGCAGCGCCGCGAGCGGCACCACCCAGGGCGAGACGGAGGTGGCGAAGGACTTGCCGAGGAAGGGGCCGAGCGGCACGTACTCGAAGGACTGGATGTCCCTGGCCGACCAGTCGTTGACGAGGCAGACGCCGAAGACGTGCCGGTCGGCCTCGGCCAGCGGCACCGGCCGTCCTGGCGTCGACGGGGCGCCCACCACGAAGCCCACCTCGGCCTCGAAGTCCAGCCGGGCGGTGGGGCCGAAGACGATCTCGCCGTCCGGGGCGCGGCGTTGGCCGCTGGGGCGGACCACGGGCGTTCCGGAGACCACCACGGTGCCCGCCCGGCCGTGGTAACCGACGGGGAGGTGCTTCCAGTTGGGGGTGAGCGGCGCGCCGCCCGGGCGGAACAACCGGCCCAGGTTGGTGGCGTGCTCCTCGCTGGCGTAGAAGTCGGTGTAGTCGGCGACGGTGAACGGCAGCCGCGGCGTGGTGAACTCGGCCGGCACCAGCAGCGGTTCGAGCACCGGTCGGCGCCGCTCGTCGGTCAGCCACCCGGTGATCGCGGCGCGGACCCTGGCCCAGGTGGCCGGCCCGGCGGCCAGCAGCCCGTCCAGGGTGCCGGCGGCGAACAGGGCGGCGTCCGCCGGCAGCAGGGCCCGCGCCGCCGCCGTCAGGTCGAGCACCAGGTCGCCGACCGCCACCCCGACACGCGGGTCGGGCGAGCCGGGCGCGGTGAAGCTGCCGTAGGGCAGCGTGCTCAGCCCGAAGGGGTGCGCGGGGTCCACCTCGGGCCAGGCCCGCGCGCTGTCCGGGGTCGCCGGCCCCGTCCGCGCGCTCAGAAGTTGCCCCGCTTCGCCTGCTCGCGCTCGATGGCCTCGAAGAGCGCCTTGAAGTTGCCGATGCCGAAGCCGAGCGAGCCGTGCCGCTCGATGAACTCGAAGAACACCGTGGGCCGGTCGCCGAGCGGCTTGGTGAAGATCTGCAGCAGGTAGCCGTCCTCGTCCCGGTCGACCAGGATGCCCCGCGAGCGCAGCTCCTCGATGGGCACCCGCACCTCCCCGATGCGGGCCCGCAGTTCGGGGTCCGAGTAGTAGGAGTCGGGGGTGGCGAGGAACTCGATGCCCCGCTCCCGCAGCGTGTCCACGGTGGTGATGATGTCCGAGGTGGCCAGCGCCAGGTGCTGCACGCCGGGGCTGGTGTAGAAGTCCAGGTACTCGTCGATCTGCGAGCGTTTCCGGCCGACCGCCGGCTCGTTGAGCGGGAACTTGACCCGGTGGTTGCCGCTCGCCACCACCTTGCTCATCAGGGCGGAGTACTCGGTGGCGATGTCCTCGCCGACGAACTCGGCCATGTTGGTGAAGCCCATGACGCGGCGGTAGAAGTCCACCCACTCGTCCATCCGGCCGAGCTCCACGTTGCCCACGACATGGTCGAGCGCCTGGAAGATCCGCCGGGGCTCGCCGGCCGCCCGGGTGCGGGGCGAGACGCGGCTGACGTAGCCGGGGAGGTAGGGGCCGGAGTACCGGGAGCGGTCGACCAGGCTGTGCCGGGTCTCGCCGTAGGCGGCGATGGCCGCGACGCGGACGGTGCCGTGCTCGTCGGTCAGGTCGTGCGGCTCCTCCAGGACGGTGGCGCCCTGCGCCCTGGCGTGGGCCACGCAGCGGTCGACGTCCGGCACCTCGAGCGCGATGTCGACCACCCCGTCGCCGTGCGCCCGGTGGTGGTCGAGCAGCGGGCTGGCCGGGTCGACGCCGCCCTTCAGCACGAAGCGGACCGCGCCGGAGCGCAGCACGTAGGCGTGGTGGTCGCGGTTGCCGGTCTCCGGGCCCGAGTAGGCCACCAGCTCCATGCCGAACACCAGCTGGTGGAAGAGGGCCGCCTGGGTGGCGTTGCCCACGGACCAGACCACCGCGTCCCACCCGGTGAGGGGGAACGGGTCGCGCGCCGCGTCGTACTCCACCAGGCCGACCAGCTGCCGCAGCTGGTCGGCGTCGAGCCGGGCCAGCCGCTCCTGGCTGGTGAGGGTCACATCGATGCTCACGGTCGGGCCTCCTCCACCAGAGGGATCGCTGTACAGAATGACACCGCGGCGCGCCCGAGTCGGGCAAGAGCCGCCAGCGATCGCTGGTAAGGCTGATCAGAGTGTCGGGTTTCCGGCGCGCATCGCTGTACAGGTTGACCAGTGCGTCCGGTATCGCTCGGTCGATTTCTACAGTGATGTAGATTTCGATGCGGTCCGTCCCCGAGCCTCAGGAGTTGATCGACGTGGGTGTGTCGCTGTCCAAGGGCGGCAACGTCTCGCTGACCGAACAGGCCCCGAACCTGACGGCGGTGACCGTCGGCCTCGGCTGGCAGGCGCGCACCCGGTCACCCGTGGCCAACGGCGCGGACTTCGACCTGGACGCCAGCGCGCTGCTGGTCGACGCGCGCGGCCGGGTCCCCAGCGACCGCCACTTCGTCTTCTTCAACAACCTCAAGAGCCCCGAGGGATCCGTCACCCACATGGGAGACGAACTCGTCGGCGGCAGCGGCGGCGGGGGAGCCGACGGCGACCAGGAGGAGATCATGGTGGACCTCGCGGCGCTCCCGCCCGAGGTCGACCGGGTCGTCTTCGCCGTCTCCATCTACGACGCCGACGCCAGGCGGCAGAGCTTCGGGCAGGTCACCCGCGCCTTCATCCGCGTGATCGACCAGGCGGACGGCGGCGAACTGGCCCGCTACGACCTGACCGAGGACGCGTCGAGCGATGCGGCCATGGTCTTCGGCGAGCTCTACCGGCACGCCGCGGAATGGCGGTTCCGCGCCGTCGGACAGGGCTACGCCTCCGGGCTGCGCGGCATCGCCGCCGACCACGGCGTCACCGTCTGACCCGGCGCCCGGCGGGTCCCGTCGATCCACCCGGCATCTTCACCGTTTGCACGGGACCCAGGCTGCGGTCAACGGCCGGCGCTGGCTAGGCTGTTGCCCCTTCCCCGATCGTGCCCCGTGCCCCGCCAACGGAGGAACCGGTGCCATCTCCCCGCTTTTCCCACACGTTCGCGAGCAAACCGGCGCGCGCCAGCCGGGGGCTCGTGCCCGGTCGCCGGGTCTGGACCACCCTGGGCGGCACGGCCGCCGCGGTCGCCGTCATCGCGGGCGCCACCACCGTGGCCGCCCGGCTCGACAACGGCGAGCAGGAGCCCGTCGCCGCGCCGGCGCCCGAGAGCGAGCAGTCGGCCGAACCGCTGGTCGACGAGCCGACCGAGGAGACCGAGGAGCCGGAGCCCGAAGAGGAGGAGGAAGAGGAACCGGCGGAGGAGACCGAGGAGCAGCCGCCGCCCCCGCCGGTCGACGAGGAGCCCCCGGCCGAGGAGCCCGAGGAGGAGCCCGCCGAGCCGCCGGCCGACGAGGAACCCGCCGAGCCGCCGGCCCAGCAGGACGACGAGCCAGCAGAGCGGAACCAGCCCGTTCGGGTCACCGGGCCCACCGGCCTGATCCGCGGCCTCGCCGAGAAGTGCGCCGAGTCCAACACCTACGACCCGGCACCCGGCACCGAACTGCACCTCTGGGACTGCAACGGCACCGAGCGCCAGCAGTGGACCGTCGCCTCCGACGGCACCCTGCGCGTCCAGGGCCACTGCCTCAGCCTCGCTGGCGGCGCCACCGCCGACGGCACCCGCGTGGTGCTGGCGAACTGCGACTCCACCCAGGCCATCCAGCGGTGGCGCATCGAACGCGCCGCCGGCGACATCGTCAACGTCGTCGCCGACCGCTGCCTGGACGTCGCCAACGCCAACACCTCCAACGGCACTCCGCTCCAGATCGCCAACTGCTCGGGCAACCCCGCCCAGAAGTGGACCGCGCCCTGACCCGGTCCCGCTGAGCCGCTACGCCATCCCGTGGGCGGCCCGCGAACGGCGGGCCGCCGAGTCGAGGGTCACGGCGAGCGCCAGCACCAGACCGGTCACGATGAAGCGGAACGACGAGTCCAGGTCCAGCAGGGTCAGGCCGTTGGAGATCGACTGGATCACCAGGATGCCGAGCAGCGCCGAGAACGCGCCGCCCCGGCCGCCGAACAGGCTGGTGCCGCCGATCACCGCCGCCGCGATCGCGTTGAGGTTCACGTCGCCGGCCCCGCTCGCCTGGTTGGCCGCCGCCAGCCGGGACGCGGCGAGCAGCCCGCCGAGCGCGGCCAGCGACGAACACAGCACGAACGCCGTGGTGTAGGCGCGCCGGACGTTGATCCCGGCCCGCCGCGCCGCCTCCGCGTTGCCGCCGACCGCGAACAGCGAGCGTCCCCAACTCGTCCTGGTGAGCGCGTAGTGCGCCGCCAGCACCAGACCCACGAAGCAGACGAACATCCACCCCACGCCCCTGGCCTCGTTCAGGTACCAGGCGGCGAAGCCGAGACCGGCCAGCACCGCGGCGCTGCGCACCACCAGCAGCGGCGTCGAGCGCGCCGAGAGACCGGCTCGCCGCCGCGCCCGCGCCAGCGCCTGGCCCGTGACGAACAGCCAGACCGCCGCGACCACCACCAGCACGTACGAGAACCAGGCCGGCACGAACGTCAGTTGGGCGAACCGCACCAGACCCGAGTCGTACGGCAGGTTGATCGCCCCGGTGTCGCCCAGCAGGTACAGCTGCACCCCGAGGAAGCTGAGCAGCCCCGCCAGCGTGGCGACGAAGCTCGGCACCCCGAGCCGGGTCACCATCGTCGCGTACACCCAGCCGATCGCCGCCCCGGTGCCGATCGCCGTCGCCATGGCCAGCGGCATCGGCCAGCCGGCCTCGACGAAGGTCACGGCCGTCAGCGCCGCGGACAGGCCGCTGACCGAGCCGACCGACAGGTCGATCTGCCCCACCAGCAGCACGCACACCACGCCCAGCGCGATCACGCCCACCGGCACGCTCTCCATCAGCAGGTTCTCCAGGTTGGCGCTGGAGAGGAAGGCCGAGTTGAGCGACTGGAACACCGTCCAGATCACCACGAGACCGAGCACGATGGGCAGCGCCCCCAGATCGCCGCCGCGTATCCGCTCGACGATGACCGCCAGCGCCGCCCGCGGGCCCTCGCCCCGGCGCAGCCGTTCGTCGAGGAGGTCGAGCGGCGCCGCGTCCCTGGCGGCCTTCAGGTCACTCATCACTGCCCACGCCCTTCCCACGCCCCGCCCGGCGCGTCACCGCGTTGTCGGACGCGCCGATGATCGCCGCGACGATCTCCTCGTCGGACACCTCGGCCACCCCGAAGAACCCGTTGTTGCGGCCGAGACGCAACACCGCCACCCGGTCGGCGACCGCGCGCACGTCCGCCAGGTTGTGACTGATCATGATCACCCCGAGGCCGCGGTCGCGCAGCCGCTCGATGAGGTTGAGCACCTCGGCGGTCTGGGCCACGCCCAGCGCCGCCGTCGGCTCGTCGAGCACGATGATCCGGGGATCGCCGAGCAGCGAGCGGGCGATGGCCACCGTCTGCCGCTGCCCGCCGGACAGCGCCGCCACCGGCACCCGCACCGAGGGGATGCGCGCCGACAGTTGGCGCAGCAGTTCCCACGACCTGAGCTCCATGGTGACCTCGTCGAGCCGTGCGCGCCGCAACTCCCGGCCCAGGAACAGGTTCTCGACGACGTCCAGGTTCTCGCAGAGCGCCAGGTCCTGGAAGACGGTGGCCACGCCCAGCGTGTGCGCGTCGGCCGGGCTGGCGATCGTCACCTCCGCGTCGCCGAACGCGATCCGCCCCGAGTCCGCCCGGTGTACCCCGGCCAGCACCTTCACCAGCGTCGACTTACCGGCGCCGTTGTCCCCGACCACGGCCACCACCTCGCCGGGCGCCACGTCCAGATCCACCTCGGTGAGCGCGGCGACCGCGCCGAAGTTCTTGCTGATGCCGCGCAGCGACAGGGCGGGAGGGGAAACGTTGGCTGCCATCGTCGACCCCGCTCAGCCCAGGCCGGCCGCGGCGCAGGCGTCCGCGTACTCGGCCGTGCACACCTCGGACACCTCGATCTGCTCCGACTCCGCCAGTACCTCGGCCAGGTTGTCCAACGTCACCACGGTCGGCTCGAAGAGCTGCGCCGGCGTGTCGAACAGGGTGGTCTCGCCCTCGGGTTCCTCGCCCGACGCGAACTGGTGGGCCACCTCGGCCGCCGCCTCCGCGACGATCGCGATCGGCTTCGAGATCGTGTTGAACTGGTCACCGGCCACGATCCGTTGGGCCGCCGCCACCTCGAAGTCGTTGCCGGTCACCGGCGGCACCTCGACGCCGGCCGCCCGGAACGCGGCGATCGCGCCGCCGCCCGTGCCGTCGTTGGCCGCCACCACGCCGGCGATCTCCTCACCGAACCTGGTGATCTGGCCGCTCACCCACTCCTGGGCGTCGGACGGCTGCCAGTCGGGCGTGTCGTACTCCGCGAGCAGCTCGAAGCCGCTGTCGTCGATCGCGTTGTGGATGCCCTGCTTGATCAGGCCCGCGGCGGCGTCCGTGGGCGAGCCGTTGACCTGCAACAGGCCGCCCTCGGCGCCGGTCTCCCGCAGATGGTCGACCAGCGACTGGCCGATCCGTTCGCCGATCGCCTCGTTGTCGAAGGAGATGTAGTAGTCCGGCGGCGTCTCCAGGATCGGCCGGTCGTAGGCGATCACCGGAACCCCCTGGGAGCGGGCCGTGTTCACGATGCTGGCCGCCGCCGTCGAGTCCACCGGGTCGATCACGATCACGTCCACGCCCTGCGCGAGCGCCGAGTTGGCCTGCTGCTGCTGGCGGGAGGCGTCCGCGTTGGCGTTGTTGTAGATCACCTCGCAGTCGGCGCACAGCTCGGCCATCCGGGCCTCGAACAGCGGGCTGTCGTACAGCTCGTAGCGGGTCGAGGCGATGTCCGGCATCAGAAAGGCGATCTTGGCATCGCCGCCGTCGCCGTTCCCGCCGCTGCCACCGCCGCCCTCCTCGGTCGTGCAGGCGGTCGCGACTGTCAGGGCCAGCAGGGCGGCGGCGGTGAGGGAAACGAGTCTGCGCACGACGGTCCTTTCCGAGCGGGAGGCATGGGGGAGTGGGGGAAGGTCGGGCTCACCGCCCGACGACGGGACGGTTGAGCGACAGCAACGCGGCCGGCAGACCGGGCTCGGCCGGCAGCCGGACCTCGGTGACCGCGACGTTCTCGAACCGGGGGAAGACCCGGCGGTACGAGCCGAGTTCCAGACCGAGCAGCGCGCACAGCGCGAGCCGCAGCACCGTGCTGTGCGCGACCACGAGGACCGTGTCCTCCGGGTGCCGCGCGCCGATCTCGCGCAGCGCGGCCGTGGCCCGGCGCGCCGCGAACTCCGGCGGCTCGGCGCCGGGGAACGGGTGCGCCACCGGATCGGCGACGAACGCGCGCACCAGCGCCGGGTCGGCCTCGGCCCTGGTGCGGCCCTCCAGGACGCCGAAGTCGACCTCGCGCAGCCCGGACATCACCCGCACCGGAAGACCGAGCGCGTCGGCCGCGGGGCGGGCGGTGCGTAGCGCGCGCCGCAGCGGCGAACTGACCACCGCGGTGACGCCCTCGGCCGGCGCCGCGTTCGCCAACGCCGCCACCTGCCGCCACCCCGCCTCGCTCAGATCCGGATCGCTGCGCGCGCCGGCGTACCGGTTGTCCCGGTGCCAGACGGTCTCCGCGTGCCGCATCAGCAACAGCCGCGCGCTCATCGGATCACCGCCCGACGCTTGCCGCGCGGCCGAACCACGAACAACCGCCGGCCGTCGCCCGCCGCGGGTCTCCGCGCCAGCGGCGGCGGGCCGCTCGCGGCGGCGCCGCGTGCCGCTGGAGGCGGGACCGAGCGGTGGCCGGGCCGGCGGGTGTCGACCGTGAGGCGGGTGGTGCGTCCCCCGAGCGGCGGCTGTCCGCCGTCGTCCGCGCCGCGCCGCGCCGGCCGTGGCGGGGCGGTGCCCGCCCACCCTCCTGGGCCGAGCGGCGCCGGGCACGCGTTCGCGACTTCGCCGCGTATCGCTCGGAGCCGGGGCGATGGCCCGCCGGCGTTCGCCGCACGCCGCGCGGCCGCCGCGCCGCTCCGCGTTCGGCGCGTGGCTGGCATGTGGCCCCGCAGGGTGACCGCGCGGTCCGGCGGCGCGCATCCGTCGGCCCACCGGCGTGCGCCGAGCAGTGCCGGTCGAGCGCGGCGGTACGCCGCGTGCGGCACGGCGCGCCCCGTCAGCGGCTTCACCGCCGGCCGGCGGCCGGCGGCGCTCATCGGTCCGCTCCCGCGCGGCCCGGGTCGGCCGAACGTGGCAGCGCCGTCGCGTGCAGCGGCGGTTCGCCGTTGAGCCAGCGCAGCGCCTCCGCGGCGACCATCCGCGCGGCGCGTTCGGCCACCGCCCGGCTGGCGCCCGCCAGGTGCGGAGTCATGACAAGACCGGGCGCGCCGTGCAGCGGGTGGTCGGGCGGCAGCGGCTCCGCGTCGTAGACGTCCAGGCCCGCGGCGAACAGATGCCCCTCGCGCAGTGCCGCCGCCAGTGCCGCGTAGTCGAGCAGCCCACCGCGCGCGCAGTTGACCAACACCGAGCCGCGCGGCATCGCGGCCAGCTCGGCGGCGCCGATCAGCCCGGCCGTCTCCGGGGTGAGCCTGGCGTGCAGCGAGACTACCGTGGACGAGGCGAGCAGCTCGGGAAGTCCGACCACCCGCACCCCGGCCGGCAGCGCCGCCGGGTCGGCGTAGGGGTCGGCCACCAGGACCCGCGCCCCGAGCGCCACCAGCACCGCGGCCACCCGGCCGCCGACCGCGCCGGCGCCGACCAACCCCACCGTGCTGCCGGCGAGTTCGAGGCCGGCCGCCTCGTACGCGTAGCCGCCGCCCTCCCACCGGCCGGCCAGCATGGACTCGTGCGCCGGCGGGATCCGGCGCATCGCCGCCAGCATCAGCGCCACCGTGTGCTCGGCGGTCGACGCCGCGTTGCGGCCCGGCGCGAAGGTGACCGTGACGCCGTGCTCGGCGGCCGCCGCCAGGTTGGCGTTGACCGGGCCGCCCCGGCAGACCGCGAACAGCTCCAGGTCGGGGCAGGCTTCCAGCACCCGCCGGGTCAGCGGCGCCATCTGGGTCAGGCACACCCGGACCCCGGCCAGCGCCTCGATCAGCTGCTCCTCGGACCCCGACGCCTCCCGGACCTCGGCCACCGGCCCGAACGGCACGTGCGGCCACGGCAGTTCCAGCTCCCGCACCCGCCACGCCGCCGGGCCGCCGGCGTCGTGCAACGCCTCGACCAGCAGCCGGTTGAGCACGAAGTGGTCCCCGGCGACCAGGACCGGGATGGGTTCCGACACGTCGCTGCCTCCCTGACTCGTCTGCACTGCCTGACTCGTCCTGTGGGTTACCCGCCACGGGGGGCGAACCGCGCATCGATCCAGCCGCGCCGCGCGAACTCCGCGACCAGCGCGTGGTAGCCGGGGATGAGCGCCGCGGTCCGCGCCGGGTCGGGCTCCAGGGTGTGCCGCACCCTGACCAGGCGCCGGGCCGCGCCCGGCACGTCGCCGCCCAGCGTCCCGGCCGCCAGCACCGCCATGCCGAGCGCCGGCTCGGGGTTGGCCGGCAGCCGCACCGGGACGCCAAGCACGTCGCACCGCAGCTGGTTCCACCAGGCGTTGCGGGTGGCGCCGCCGGTGAACGACACCGGCCCGCCCACGTCGGCCCCCGCACCGGCCAGCACCTCGAACGCCAGCCGCTCCAGGTGCGCGACCCCCAGGCACACCGCCGCGAAGGCCGTGTCCTGGTCGTCGGAGACCGCGAGCGGCCCGTCGCCCAGGAAACCGCGCGCCTCCGGCGCCACGAAGGGGAACCGCTCGCCGGGACCGACCAGCGGATAGCACGTCGGCACCGAGCGCACCCGCGCCGCCCGCGCCGTCAACGCGTCCAGGTCAGCGTCGGGAAAGAGCGCCCGCACCGCCCCGGCCCCGGTGCTCGACGCGCCGCCCGGCAGCCACAGGTCGCCGTGCGGCGCCCGGTGCGAGTACACCGCGCCGCTCGGGTCGCGCGGCGGCGCGGTGCTCACCCCCTTGAGCGTGAGGGTCGTGCCGAGCACCGAGTTCCACTCGCCGACGCCCAGCGCGCCGGCGGCCAGCTGCGCGGCGCAGCCGTCCGTCATGCCCGCCACCACCGGGGTGCCGGCCGGAAGCCCGGTGCGCGCCGCCGCCACCTGGCCGACCTCGCCGAGCACCGTGCCCGGGCGCACGACCTCGGGCAGCACCGCCGGGTCGACGTCGAGCGCCGCGAGCACCTCGGCCGGCCAGCGCTCCCCGAGCAGGTCGTAGCCGGTCTTCAGCGCGTGGCTGGAGTCGCTGGCCACCGGGTGGCCGACCAGCCCGGCCGTCACCACGTCCGGCTGGTGGGCAAGCCGCACCCCGGCGGCCAGCAGCCCCCGGTCGCGCCACCACAGCAGCTTGGGCAACGCCCAGGACGGCTGCATCCGGTACCCGAGCCGGGCCCACAGCTCGGCCCCCGCCTCCTGGGCGGCCGCGGCCAGCGTGCCGGCGCGCGCGTCGTCGTACATCAACCCCGGGGTGAACGGCACGCCGTCCCGACCGGTCAGCAGCACGGTGCCCGAGGTGGCGCAGACCGCGACGGCCCCCACCGGCCGGCCGCCCAGGCCCGCCGTCAGCTCGGCCAGCGCGTCGGCGGCCAGCGTCCACCAGGCATCCGGGTCCTGCTCGTGGCGCGACCCCGCGCGGTGGCCGCGCAGCGGGCGGGCCGCGCCGGCCACGGTGTGACCCGCGTCGTCGACGGCCAGCGCCCGGACGCTCTGCGTGCCGAGGTCGACCCCGATCCACACCGGCTCAGACATCGGCCCGCCACCCCTTCCAGCGGGCGGCGACCAGCGCCCTGGTGGCCAGGAACTCGGCGTGCTCCCGGTCGTGGAACTCCCGCGTGCCCGCCGCGGGCACCAGCCGCCGGCCGCGCCTGACCAGCGCGGCCGCGGCGGCGCCGAGGTCCTGGTGGTCGCCGAGCGCGGTGAGCGCGAACAGCAGCGCGCCCTTGGCGCCCACCTGGCTGTCCTCGGTGGTGACCACCGGCACGCCCGTCACGTCCGCTATCAGCTGGCACCACAGTTCGCTGGCCGCGCCGCCGCCGCACAGCGCCAGCTCCACCGGCCGGTGCGGCGCCGCCTCAAGACAGTCCCTGATGACGTGCGCGAGACCTTCGAACACCGCGCGGGCCAGGTGCTCGCGGCGGTGCGCGAACAGCAGCCCGGTGACGAGACCGCTGGCCGCCGGGTCGAGGAACGGCGCCCGCTCCCCGGCGGGCGACAGGTACGGCAGCAGCCGGAGCCCGTCGGCGCCGGGCGCCGACCGAGCGGCCAGCGTGGACAGTTCGCCGAGATCCCGCAAGCCCAGCAGGTCGGCGGTCCAGTCCAGCACGCCGGTGCCCGCCAGCGTGGGGAACGCCCGCAGCACCGGCCGCCGCGGCCCGAACGCGAGGGTGAGCCCCGACGGGTCGCCCGCCGTGTCGGGGGCGTCGACCAGCACCTCGGTGCAGAGCGTGGTGCCCAGCACGCAGGTGGCCTGCCCGGCGGCGGTGGTGCCGGTGCCGAGCGCCGTGGCCACCACGTCGTAGGGGGCCAGCACCACCGGCGTGCCGGCCGGCAGGCCGAGCTCGGCCGCCGCCCCGCCGGTCAGCTCGCCGACCTGCTCGGCGCCGGAGAGCAACGGCGGCAGCAGCCGGCGGTGTTCGGCCAGCCCGTAGGTGGTGAGCAGGTCGTCCGAGTAGGCGCGGGCTGTGATGTCGAGCCAGGGCGCCGACGCCTCCGACACCTCGATGCCCAGCACCCCGGTCAGCCGCAGGAACAGCCAGCCGCCGCAGGTGAGCACCGCGTGCGCGGTCCGCAGCACGTCCGGCTCCGCCACGGCCAGCTGCCGCAGGATGGCGTTGGGCAGCCCGGCGTTGGTCAGCGAGCCGTTCCTCCGGTAGGCGCGGGCCAGCACCCCGGCCGCGCGCCACTCCCGCACCACGTCGGCGGCGCGGGCGTCGTTCCACAGCACCGCGGGCCGCACCGGCCGGCCGTGGCGGTCGACGAGCCAGGCGCCGTCGCCCTGCGCGGTGAGCGCCACCAGCCGCACCCGACCCGGCGCGGCGGCCACGGCCTGGTGGACGGCGGCGGCGACCGCCCGCCACACCGCGTCCATGTCCTGCTCGGCGCGGTCGCGCCGCGGATGGTCGACCACGGTCTCCCGGCGGCACACCGCCACCTCGCGCCCGATCGCGTCGAACACCACGGCCTTGATGACCGTCGTGCCCGCGTCCACGCAGACCGCGAAAGGACCGTCGAAGGGACCGTCGAAAGGAGCATCGTCCAGCGCCATTGCCGCACCACCTCTTTCCGGCCGTGCCAGAAGTGAGGCGTATTACACGCGCCGCTCGCGGGAGTTCGCAACTCTTAACATCGATCTTGCCGACGACGCCGGGTGGTACGGGCGGAAGCCCAGCTCAGCGCGGGGAAACCCGGCCCCGGGCGGAGGTTTGGAGGGGTGAACTTCACACCCGCCCGCGCCCGTCAGCCGGCGTCCACCACGTCGATCCGGCCGCCCCTGGCGCGCAGCTCGCGCACCGTCGCCTCGGGGGTGCCGGCGTCCACCACCACCCGGTCCAACTCGCCCACCGCCGCCAGCCGGTAGGGCGCCCTGCGGTCGAACTTGCTGTGGTCGATCAGCGCCACGCTGCGGGCCGCCGAGGCGATCAACGCCCGCCTGGTGACCATGGTGTTCCGCGACTGGATCCGGCAGACCCCCTGGGCCACCGCGGTCGTGGAGAGGAACAGCACGTCGGGACAGTGCCCGGCGGCCGCCCGCGCGGTGGCCTGGCCGAGGAACGAGTCGTACGCCGCGTCGTAACGCCCGCCAAGACCCACCAACTCGATGCCGGGCCGCGCGGCCAGCGCCCGCAACACCGGCAGGAAGTGCGTCACCACGGTCAACGGCGCGCGCTCCGGCAGCAGCCTGGCCAGCATCAGGGACGTCGTGCTGTCGTCCAGGGCGATCACCTGGCCCGGCCGCACCTCGCTCGCCAGCACCTCCCGGGCGATCGCCTCCTTGGCCTCCACCTGGGCCCGCATCCGGTGCTCCAGGTCGCCGTGGAAGGTGGTGGTCGGCGCGCAGGTGGCGCCGCCGCGCACCTTGTGCAGGAAGCCCCGCCGCGCCAGCTCGTCCAGGTCCCGGTGCACGGTCATGATGCTCACGCCGTACCGGCTGGCCAGCTCGGCCACCCGCACGAACCCGGCCTCCGACACCTGCCGGCGCATGGCCACCCGCCGCAACTCCGGATTACGCCTGGCCCCTTCGCCGGCGATGGGATCGGTCGCCACGCCCACAGCTTGGCACGCCGCGCACCGTCCGGGAATGCCGTGGACGGCGGTTCAGGCCGTGCCCCGGGCGCGGTAGGTGCCGCTGGCGCGGACGTGGTCGATCATGACGCGTTCCGCGGTTTCGGCGTCGTGGGCTTCGAGTGCGTCGAGGAGTCG
>NZ_JBHXFJ010000093.1:0-20014 GCF_042722465.1 Streptomyces sp. NPDC127098 | reverse complement strand
GCGCCGATGGCGCCGCCGGCGTCAGTCCCGCTTCAGGGCGCGCAGGATCTGCGAGGGGTCGGTGTACGACTTCCAGCGCACGATCCGGCCGTTCCGCACGGTGAGCGCCTGGATGAACTCGATCTCGAAGACGCGCCCGGTCTCCCGCACCGTGGAGCGCTCGTAGATCACGCCCATGGCCTTCTCGCCGTCCACCACGAGGTCGACCAGTTCCTCGTGGTTCACCTCGACGACGCCGCCGAAGGTCTTGAAGGTCTCCAGGACCTGGTCCCGGCCGCGGTAGGTGCCGATCCAGGCCATGGCGTCGTTGTAGCCCGGCACGATGTCGTAGTTGATCCACTCGACGTCGTCGGCCAGGCAGCCGAGCGCGGTGTCGAGGTCGCCCTCCGCCAGGGCCTTGAACCAGGTCGTCGCGACCTCTCGCGTCGTGGGGGTCATGTTGGTTCCTTCCTCTCCTTCTCTTCCCTGTCCCGCTCTCCGACGTCCGCGCCGCCGCCTAGCGCGGCCGCGGGCCGATGACCCAGTCCTGCCGGACCGTCATCGTGTGCAGGTAGCGCTCGTTGACGAAGTTCTTGTAGTCGTCCTCGATCGCGGCCTGTTGGGCCGTGGCGCGTGCCGCGCGCAGGCTCACCAGGTCGTCGAACCAGACGTGGTAGGCCGCGTCGAACGGCGGCTCGCTGATCGCGTACCAGGAGTCCCGCGTGAACGACTGGTAGTAGCGCGTGACCCCGGGCAGCCGGGTGACCAGCGGGGCGTGCGTCTCCCGGCTGTGCCGCCGGAACTCGTCGACGCTGACGCCCTCCGCGCGCTTGGCGAGGATCACGACCTTGACGCCGGGCTGCACCTGGTTCTCCGGCACCCCGGGCACCACGATCTCGGTGTCGGTGTCGAGGACCACGGACCGCCAGAACGCGGCCCAGCGGGGCTCGTCGAGCCGGGCGCCCTCCAGGAACTCGGGCGTCTGGAGCGAGGCGAGCTGCTCCTCCTCGTTCTCCAGCCAGATCTCGGCTATGCCGCTCCACAGCGGCTCGCCGTCGCCGGGCTGCGGGAGGCGGGCGTCGATGGCGTACCGCCTGATCTGGGGGATGCGGCTGGCGTACCGGACGGCGTGCACCTCGAGCCAGTACCGCTGGAACTCCTCCTCGGTCATGCCGGGCTTGGGTGCGGCGAAGATGAGCTGGTGGATCATGGGTTGACCTCCTCGGGGGTCGGCTCGGGCTCAGACCTTGTAGCGGGCGATGACGTCCTCGGCGAAGCCGGTGTAGTCCCGCAGCGGCCAGACCTCCTCGAAGTCCAGGTACTCGCGCATCGGGAGCCGCCCCAGCGCGTTCCGGTCGAGCTCCTCGGCGCTCGGGGCGTCGACGATGGCGATGACGCGCTTCTGGGCGGCCACCTTCCACAGGCCGATGCAGTAGCCGGAGTCGAGGGTCTCCTGGGCGTGCCTGGCCTCCTCCTCCTCGATCTCCCACAGTTCGTCGAGGGTGATCCGGCCCTCGTGGTTCCACTTCATCTGGACGTAGAACAGCATGGGCGTGCCTTCCTGGTGAGTGACGGTGTTCCGGGCGGTTCCCCGGGGGTGGTCGGAGGCGGGTCAGCGCGCGGTGGCGGCGGCGAGCTCGGTGACCATCGGGTGGTCGGCGCCGAAGGTCCCCACCGCGATCTCCAGCGCGGTCCTGCCGTCGTAGCCGAGCAGGTCGGTGCGGGCGCCGGCGGCCAGCAGCACCCGGGCGCACTCCTCGAAGCCGTGCCACATCGCGTCGTGCAGCGGCGTGTAGCCGTTGGTCGCGCCCTGGTAGTCGATGTCGACGCCGGGGGCCTCGACGAGGAGGGCGGTGATGTCCGCGTGCCCGTTGTAGACGGCCTTGTGCAGCGGGACCGCGCCGAAGGTCGGCTCGGTGGCGTTGACGTCGGCGCCGGCGGCCAGCAGCATCCGCACGATCTCGGTGTGGCCGTCGCGGGAGGCCACGAGCAGCGGGGTGTGCTTGTCGTTGAAGCCGTTGACGACGGGGAAGCGCTCGTCGACCTCGGCGCCGGCGGCCAGTTGCGCCCTGACGCCCTCGGCGTCCCCGGCGGTCACGGCGGCCATCAGCCGCTGTCCCTCGATCCGCCGTTCGTCGGCCGCGGTCCTGGCCTGGAGCAGCCGGTCGCCGGCCTCGAGCCGGTCCTTGCCGTGCACGTTGACGTTGAGCGCGTAGTCGACGTGCTGCCGCAGCGAGAACCCGTAGTGGGTGGGCATGTTGAGCCCGGCCTCGCGGTCCAGCAGATAGGACACGATGTCGGGCCACTTGTACCACATGGCGTCGATGACCGGCGTGTGTCCGGTGGTGGTGGCGACCGCGTCCACGAAGGCGCCGGCCTCGACGAGCACCCGGACGGTGTCCAGGTCGCCGCGCTGGACGGCCTTGTGCAGGGCGGTGCCGCCGGCCCGGTCGTCCGTGGAGTGGACGTCGCCGCCGGCCGCGACGAGCGAGCGGACCACGTCGGCGTTCCCCCGTCCCGCGGCGACCTGGAGGATCGTCAGGCCGGCCGCCGGCAGCCGGTGGTTCGGGTCGGCGCCGTACGTCAACAGCCGGTCCACCTCGTCCACGCGGCCCTCGGCGACGGCGGCCAGCAGCCGGTCGTCCAGGTCGGACCGGAACACGGCGACCTCGTCGGCGCTGTCGGAGAGCACCCGCCAGGCGCTGACCAGCCCGTCGTCGCCGACGGTCAACAACGATGAGTGGGCGAAGCCCGCCTTGGCCCCGGTGGTCCGGTGGGTGATCCGGCGGAGCGTGACCACGACCGCGCGGTCGCCCTCGGCCAGCACCTGGACCCCGCTGTCGCCGGTGTCGACGACCGCAGCCCGCCGCCGGAAGGCGTCGGCGACCGCCTCCCTGCCGCGCCACACGCCGACGTCGGGAAGCACGGCGTTCTCCTCGGTCGCGGCGAACTCGTAGATGACATCGGGGGACAGCGAGCCGATCACCGCGGCCACATTTCCGCCGGCCACCTCGGTGAATAGGCGGGTCACCACGGCACGGGTGCGCTCCGTCTCGGACATGGGTTCTCCATAAGCTGCTCGGACAGCGAATTCCATGGGTTGAGCGGGCCTGTCGCCCCCGCTACCGGGTGCCGTTCAGGCCGACGCCACGAGTAAACTCCGCTCCCCCTGACCGAGGACAGTGAGCCCGTGAATTCCAGTGATTTCTGTGCAACTTCACGGAGTATCGTTCGGATATCGATCCGGCACGCCGGGCCCGGCGTTCGCATATGCACCGGCCCGGAACGAAGATCGCCGGCCGACGTCGGGTCGCTCCAGGCCCGGGGGAAAGCCTGGAGTCCCGTACGTCGGCCGGCGACTCGTACGAGTAATCCTGCAAGCTCGATCATTCGACGGGAAGAGCCCGCCCGATACTGGTACTCCCAGTACTGGCACGGCAGATGACAGCCAGGGCTTAGATCATTTCCCCCCACCTGAGGGAGACTCCAGGCATGACCACCCAAGGACAACTGGCGGACTTTCTCCGTTCACGACGCGACCGTACCCGGCCGGAGGACCACGGCCTGCCCGCGGGGCGGCGCAGGTCACCGTGTCTGCGCCGGGCGGAGGTCGCCCAGCTCGCGGGCATCAGCGTCGACTACTACATCCGCCTCGAGCAGGGCAAGGCCGGCCGCCCCTCGCCCACCGTGCTCGACGCCCTGGCCCGGGTGATGCGGCTGAACCCGGACGAGCGGGAACACCTCTACCTGCTGGCCCGTGCCGAGAGCCCCCGGCGCACGGTGACCGTGGAGCGGGTGCGGCCCGGCGTCCACCAGTTGCTCGAGGCTCTCACCCCGACGCCGGCCTACGTGATGGGCCGGCGGATGGACGTCCTGGCCTGGAACAGCATGGGATCCGCCGTGATGGGCGTGGACTTCGACAGCCTCCGCTTACCGCAGCGCAACCTGCTCTGGCACGTGTTCTGCATGCCCGAGGCCCGCTCCCTGTACGTCGACTGGGAGACCGTGGCCCGGCAGGGCATCGCCCACCTCAGGGCCTCGGCCGGGCGCTACCCCGACGACCCCGGCATCACCGCGCTGGTCGGCGAACTCTCGGTCAAGAGCGAGGAGTTCCGCACCTGGTGGGCCAGGCACGACGTGCTGGACCGGGGCAGCGGGCGCAAGGAGTTCGACCATCCGCTGGTGGGCCGCCTGCAGCTCGACTACGAGTCCCTGCGCCTCTCCGACGGCCCCGACCAGCATCTCGTCGTCTACACGGCGCCCCCTGGCAGCCCCTCCCACCAGGCGCTCGACGAGCTCGCCAGGATCACCCTGAAAGCCGAGGACACCGCCACCAGGACCGCTACGCCGTGGGCGAAGCTCCGCCCGTTCCACAAGGCCGGAGCCCGGCGACCACGCGGTTCCGCCTGAACCATTAAGCGGAGTCCAGCAATCCGGCTGTCCTGCCCTGCTCCGGCCACTCACGCCGGACCGGGGCCAGTTCAAATCAAAACAGCCGCGCCAAGCAATTGCAGGGGCCACCATTACCACCCGCTTCACCAACCTTTGGCAACTACGTTAGGTCAAGTTTGCCGAGCCGCTGAGCGTGGTGAAGCATGAAACCGACCACGACCGAGCGAGTACGGGGTGTGACGCCATGCTTACAAATGATGTCGTTCCGAGAATCGCCCGAGATCCCATCTCCTCATATGCCAGCGAAGTGTTTCACGCTATCCCACGCGTCGATCAGCGACGTTGGGCCGAGGTCTATCTACGGGGTCTGCTGTCCGTGCCGGGCAAGAAATCAGTTCGAAAGATCGCCGAGAGCATTCTTGCGACGCCTGCCCATCAATCTCTTCAACAATTCATCAACCAGAGCCCGTGGCGCTGGAGCCCGGTCAGGGCGGTGCTCGCGCGCTACGTCCAGTCCGTGTCCCCGGCCCGGGCGTGGGTCCTGAGCCGGGTCGTCATACCGAAGCGCGGCGACCGCTCCGTGGGGGTGGGGCGCCAGTTCCTCCCCGAGGCCGGCCGGCTGGTGAACTGTCAGATCGGCCTCGCGGCCTCCTTCGTCACGGACGACGCCAGCGTCCCGGTCAACTGGCGCATCCTGCTGCCCAAGGCCTGGGAGGGCAGCGAGATCCGCGAGTCCGCCGGCATCCCCGACCACGTGGAGACCCGGCCGCAGTGGCTCGAAGCGGCGGACATGGTATGGGAGATGGCGCACCGTTGGGCGCTCTCCCCGGCACCGGTCGTGGCCGACACCCGGCATCTCGGCAGCGCGGACGGGCTGATCGCCGAGCTGGCGACCCACGACGGCCTCCCGTTCGTCCTCGAGGTCGACCACGCGCTCGCCGAGGCCGCCGGCGCCGACCGGCTCCCCAGGCCACGGCAGCAGGCCAACCTCCCGCTCCGGCCGCTCGAGTCGGTCCTCACCGCCGGCCGGGGGCTGACCGCCCTGGCCGGCCACCGGCGCCACACCGTGCCCCCGGCGACCCCCGCCGCGCGGCACACCTTCGTCCGCTCCTCGCTCGCGAAGATCCCCATGCCGGGTGGCGCGCCACCCCGCATCGCCCGGTTGCTGACCGAGATGTCCCCCGACGGCGAACCCGCCCGCTTCTGGGTCACCAACCTGATGAGCCACCGCGTCGACGACGTGATGGCGCTGGCCCGTCTCGAGGGCCGGGCCCGGGACGGCATCCAGAAGCTCGACCGGCACTTCGGCCTGCGGGACTTCGAGGGGCGCTCGTTCCGCGGCTGGCACCATCACATGACGATGGTCTCCGCCGCGTCCGTCTTCGCGCACGTGGGCTGGGACGCCCTGGCGGCCTGCGCCTGCTGACGCCTCACGGGGAGCGCCGCGGCGGGACCCCGCGGCGCTCCCGACAGGTCAGCGGGTGGTGGTGGCGGCGGTCAGGGACTCGACGGACATGCCGGGCAGCGGATCGCCGTAGACGGAGCCGACCAGGGCGGTCAGCGTGTCGCCGCGCTCGGTCTGGCGCAACAGCTCGCTGACGGCGCCGAGCAGCCGCCGCACCTCCTCCGCCGGCGGGCCGCCGCGCAGCGACCGCGCGGCGAGCTCCGAGGCCGCCACGGCGACCTCGGTGGCGAGACGGCGGGCGTCGTCCGCCGCCTCGGCCGCGTGCACCTCGAGCAACTGCCGCGGCTCCAGCAGTCGTTGGGTGAACTCGCCGCTCGCGGTCGGCGGCGACTCGGCGTTCGGCAGCGGCGGCTTGGCGCGGCGCGAGCCGGCGGACCGCCCGGAGCGCGCGACCCGCGCGGACCTGGCGGTTCGTGAAGTGGGGTTCGGGGGGACGGTGGCACGGCTGACGGACCAGACGGTCACGCAGACCATCACCACCGAGACGACGACCGCTAACACCAGCGACTGCCAGAGCATCGGGTTCATCTCGTGCTGCCTCCTGAGGCGCTCGGGAACGTGACTCCCCCGTCACCTCTGGTCTGTCCGCGCCGACCGGCGCCGAGACCGTCGCCGCCACGGCGACCGGCAGCGTGCCGAGGGCGCGCGGCCGGCCATGGCGCCGACCGCGCGCGCCCCCGGGGTCAGCGCAGCCGCGCCGCGACGGTGACGAACGAGTGCGGCGGGAGCGTGAGCCGCAGCCCGCCCTCCGCCGTCCGCGCGACGCCGTCGAACGCCCGCGCCGCCACCGCCTCGGGATCGTCCCCCGTGTTGTGCGCCTGGAGCCGGTCGGCGGTCAGCAGCCGCGCCGTCGGCTCCTCGACCCCGCCACCCCGCAGGTCCAGGGTGACCTCGGCGGCCTCCGCCGCGTCCAGGTTGGTCAGCGAGACCAGCAGTTCGCCGTCCCGGACGCTGGCCGAGGCCGACAGCGTCTCCAACTCCCGGTCCCCGACCGGGCGTCGGGTGCCGGCCGTGCGCAGGTGCACGGCGAGCGAGGTGGCGTCCTGGTGCCGCTTGTTCATCTCGAAGACGTGATAGGTCGGGGTCTTCACCAGCCGCTCGCCTTCGGTCAGGACCATCGCCTGCAGGACGTTCACGGTCTGCGCGATGTTGGCCATCACAAGACGGTCGGCGTGCCGGTGGAAGACGTCGAAGTGGGTGCTGGCCACCAGCGCGTCGCGCAGCGTGTTCTGCTGGTACAGGAAGCCCGGGTTGGTGCCCGGCTCCACGTCCCACCAGGTGCCCCACTCGTCCAGCACCAGACCCACCCGCTTGCCCGGGTCGTAGCAGTCCATCACCGCGGAGTGGCCGGCGATCAGCCGGTCCACGCGCCGGGCCGCGACCATCGTCCGGTAGTAGTCCTCGACGTCGAAGTCGGTGGCGCTGCCCTTGGCGTCCCAGGGCCCGGCCAGCGTGTAGTAGTGGAACGACAGGCCCTGGAAGAAGTTCTTCGGGGTGGCCTCGCAGCCGAAGCAGCTGATCTGCTTCATCAGCGTCTCGGTCCAGGCGTAGTCGCCGTCGGCCGCCCCGGACGCGATCCGGTACAGCTTGTTGTCGCCGTGGTCCCGGCAGTAGGTCGCGTACTGGCGGGCCAGGTCCGCGTAGTACTCGGCCCGCATGTTGCCGCCGCAACCCCAGGTCTCGTTGCCGAGCCCCCAGAACCGCACCCGCCACGGCTCCTCCCGGCCGTTCTCCCTGCGCAGCCGCACCATCGGCGAGTCGCCGTCCCGGGTGAGGTACTCCACCCACTCGCTCATCTCCTGCACCGTGCCGCTGCCCACGTTGCCGCTGATGTACGGCTCGGCGCCCAGCAGTTCGCACAGCGCCAGGAACTCGTGCGTGCCGAAGTGGTTGTTCTCCTCGACGTTGCCCCAGTGCGTGTTCACCATCCTCGGCCGGCCCTCCTTCGGGCCGATGCCGTCCTTCCAGTGGTACTCGTCGGCGAAACAGCCGCCCGGCCAACGGAGGTTGGGGATGTCCAGGGCCCGCAGCGCCTCGACGACGTCCAGCCTGATGCCGCCCTCGTTGGGGATCGGGGAGTCCTCGCCCACGTAGAAGCCCCCGTAGATACAGTGCCCCAGGTGCTCGGCGAAGTGCCCGTAGAGGTGGCGGCTGATGGTCGGGCCCTCGATGTCGAGGTTGATGATGGCGGTGGCGGTGCGCTCCGTCATGGGGAACACTCATGCCTTTCGTGATCGGTATGTTCGGCTCGGTGGTGGCTGAGGCGGTGGATAATCGGCCCATGGCGCCGAGAGTGACGATGAGCGAGGTGGCGAAGGCCGCCGGCGTCTCGGTGATGACCGTCTCCAACGTCGTCAACGGCCACCGCTACGTGAGCGAGGCCACCCGGGAGCGGGTGCTCGAGGCCATCGACCGGCTCGGCTACCGGGTCAACGTGGCGGCGCGCAACCTGCGTTCCGGCAGCACCGGGATCATCGGGCTCGCCGTGCCCGACATCGACGCGCCGTACTTCGGGCAACTCGCCGCGCTGCTGACCAGGCGCGCCACGCGCCTCGGCTACCAGATCGTGGTCGAGCAGACCGGCGCCACCCGGGAGAGCGAGCTCAGCGCGCTGACCCACTCGCGGCTGCGAATGTACGACGGGCTCATCATCAGCACCGTGGGCCTGGGCAACGAGGACGCCGAGCAGTTGCGCTCCGAGTTCCCCGTGGTGGCGCTCGGCGAGCGGATCACCGGCGCCGGCGCCCTCGACCATGTGGCGATGGCCAACGTGGCGGGCGCCGAGGCCGCCACCCGGCACCTGATCGAGCGCGGCTGCCACCGGATCGCGGTGCTCGGCGGCACGCTCGACGCCGGGGTCAACGCCGGCTCGCTGCGCACCGAGGGCTACCGGCGGGCGCTGGCGGAGGCCGGGCTGCCATGGCGCCCTGAGCTGGTGCTCGAGCGGGCGTACACCCTGGCGGGCGGCGCCGACGGGGTGCGGGCGCTGGTCGGGGCGGGCCTGGCCTTCGACGGCCTGGTGTGCATGACGGACACCCTGGCGCTCGGCGCGCTGCGGGCGCTCGCCGACCACGGCCGCTCGGTGCCGGGCGACGTGCGGGTGATCGGCTTCGACGACATCGAGCAGGCGGCGTACTCGGTGCCCTCGCTCTCCACCGTCGCGCCCGGCCACTCGGAGATGGCCGACGCGGCGCTGCGGCTGCTCACCGAGCGTATCGCCGGCCGGCGGGACGAGGGCGCGTTCGAGGAGTTCGTCGGCCCGCACCGACTGGTCGTCCGCGAGTCCACCGGCGGTTGAGCCGCCGCCCGTCCCATGGTCCGTTCCCATGCGCTCACCCCCTCCGCGCGCGTGTTGTATCGATACGGTCTTGTATCGATACAAGAAACTCGCACGCGGAACCAGGGGTGTCAAGGCTGGCGTTGCCCTGACATGCGAGCGTTCGAACGGCGGCCGGTCCAGGAGGGCGACATCGAAGGGGATCAACCGCTGCTGGTGCTCGAAGGCGTGAGCCGCAGCCACGGGGAGCGGCAGGTGCTGCGGCCGGTCGACCTGGCGCTGGCGCCGGGCGAGGCGGTGGCGCTGCTCGGGCACAACGGCTCGGGCAAGTCGACGCTGTTGCGGCTGGCCGCCGGCCGGGACCGGCCCGGCACGGGGCGGGTGCTGTTCGCCGGCGCGCCGATGGACGAGGACGACCCGGCGGTGCGCGCCCGGGTGGCCGTCGTCGGCGACGCGCTGGCCTGCTACCCGGACCTGACCGTGCGGCAGCACCTGGAGCTGGTGGCCGTCGGGCACGGGGTCCCCGACCGTGAGGCGGCCGTCGACGCGGCGCTCGCCGCGCACGGCCTCACCGAGCGGGCCGGAGCGTTGACCACCGAGCTCTCCTCGGGACAGCTCCAGGAGCTGCTGCTGGCTGCCGCGTTGCTGCGCCCGGCGGAGCTGCTGCTGCTCGACGAGCCCGAGCAGCGGCTCGACCCGGCCGCCAGGGAGCGTCTCGCGCGGGCCCTGACCGAGCGGCGCGCCGCCGGGGTGACGCTGCTGTTCGCCACCCACCACCGGGAGTTGGCGCGGGCGGTCGCGGACCGGGTGCTGCTGCTCGACAACGGCCACGTGGTGGCCGAGGGCGCGCCCGAGCGGGTGCTGTCACCGTGACGACGGCGGGGGTGGTGTCGTCGCCCGCCGGGCGGGCCGCGCTCGACTGGCTGCGGGCCAGGCGCGGCGCCGGGCGGCTGCGGCGGGCCGGCTATACCGCGTATCTCGTGACCGTGCTGTTCGGCGCCTGGGGCGGGACGTACGGCTTCGGGCTGCTGCTCTCCATCGAGCGCGGCGGCGCCTTCGTCGGGCAGGCGGACCTGATCGCGACCGGGCTGCCGTACGGGCTCGCGGCCCTGGCGCTGGCGGCGCTGGCGCTGGTCGCGGTGGACGCGCTGTGGCGCGGCCCGGTGGTGCTGCCCCGGCACGACGCGGACTGGCTGCTGCCCATGCCGGTGCCGCGCTGGCCGCTGCTGCGGCCCTGGGTGCTGCTCTCGCTCGGGGTGCTGCTGCTGGCCGGCCTGGTGGCGGGCGTCGGGGCCGCGCTGGTGCTGGCGGCGGCCGGGCTCGGCGGGCTCGGCCCGCTGCTCGTGGCCTGCTGCCTGCCGTCCTGCGGGGTGGCGCTGCTGGCCGGCGGAGCGGCGGTGGCGGTGCAACGGCTGCCGGCCGCGGCCAGGGTGGCGCGCCGGCTCGCCGTGCCGGCGCTGGGCGCGGCGGCCGGGTGCGGCTGGCTGGCCGTGGTGGCCGGGGACCGGCCGCCGCCGGCCCTCGTCGAGGACCTCGTGCTGTGGTCGGGTCCCTGGGGCTGGGCCGGCCAGCCGGCGCTGGCGGCGGCCGGCGTCGGGGCGCCCGGGTGGCCGGTGGCGGCGGCGCTGCTCGGCGGATGCGCGGTGGCGGCGTTGCTGCCGGTGCGCCGGCTGGCGGCCACGATGCCGGCGGCGACGTTGCGCGCCAGGTCGCGGGCGGTGTGGCGGGTGACGGCCGCGGCGCTGGCGTTGGAGCCACGCGCGGTCCGGCTGGCGCTGGCCGGCGCGGCCGGCGGCGGCGTGGGCTCGGCTCGGCTGGCGCGTCGGCGCCGGCGGCTGCGGCCGCCGCGCTCGCGTGGTCTGGCGGTGCCGTGGCGCGACGCGGTCGGCCTGCTGGCCGAGCCGCGCCGGCTCGGCTCGGCGACGGCGCTGCTGGTGGCGGCCGGCGTGCTGCTGAGCCCCGGGACCGCTGTGGCGACGGCGCTGGCGGCCGGTCTCGGCTACGCGGCGGCCGCCCGGCTCCTGGAACCGGCCAGGCTCGACGCGGAGGACCCGCGCCGCGCCCGGTTGTGGTGGCCGGGCTCACCGGCGGGGCTCGCGCTCCGGCACACGCTGACGCCGGGCGCGGTGCTGCTCGTTCTCGCGCTGCCGGTCGGTCTCGCCCTCGGCACCCTGCCGGCGCTGCTCGGCGCGGTGCCGGTGGTGGTGGCCGCCGGCCTTGCGGCGGCCCGGCAGGCGCCACCGCCGGTGTGGCTGCCCCCGATGGTCGCCGCCGCCTGGCGGCTGGCGGCCCCGCTGGCCGCCGTCGCCGGCCTGCCGCCGGCACTGTCGATCGCCGGCGGCTGGCTCGCCCCGGCCGCCTGCGGGCCGCTCGCCGCGGCGCTGCTGTGGTGGGCGGCACGGGCCCGCTCCGCGGGGTGACGCGGCGGGCGCTCCGCGGAGGTGACGCGCGCGACGGCAGCCGGGACGGGGCGAGGGGCCCTTTCACTGGTGGCGCGGGCTGATGGTGGTTGATCGCGCGGTTCCCCGCGCCCCTCACCGGGCACTGCCGCGCGGAGCGCTCGGGTCGAAGGTCGCCGGAGGGTGCTGTCTAGGCTGGGTGCCATGGCCAGTGCCTCCTCCGCCCCGTCCCGCGACCGTCGGCGTGCCGAGCTGCGTGAGTTCCTGCGCAGTCGCCGGGCCCGGGTCTCGCCCGAGGACGTCGGGCTGCCGGCGGGGGGCGGGCGGCGGCGTACGCCGGGGCTGCGGCGTGAGGAGGTCGCGGTGCTCGCCGGGGTCGGGGTGTCCTGGTACACGTGGTTGGAGCAG
This sequence comes from Streptomyces sp. NPDC127098, assembly GCF_042722465.1. NCBI lineage: Bacteria > Bacillati > Actinomycetota > Actinomycetes > Kitasatosporales > Streptomycetaceae > Streptomyces > Streptomyces sp. NPDC127098. The sequence goes on along the minus strand of NZ_JBHXFJ010000093.1, from coordinate 8,094 downwards.
GGGCGCGACATCCGGGTGTCGGCGGAGGTCGTCGACGCGGTCGCGCGGGCGCTGCTGCTCGACCCGGCCGAGCACGCGCACCTGTACCGGCTGGTCGGCCTCACCCCGCCGCAGGTCGTCGCCGGTCCTTCCGTGCCGGCCCCGCCGCACGTGCGGCGGCTGCTGGACGCCTGGTCGCCGCGGCCCGGCTACATCCGGGACCGCCACTGGAACTTCACCGACATCAACGACGCGGCCCGCGCCGTCTTCGGCTACGGCGAGCGCGACCACAACTGCCTGGTCTCCTTCTTCAGCAACGTCCGCTACCGGGTCCTGCACCGGCACTGGGGCGACACCGCCCCGGACGTGGTCGCCGGCTTCCGCGCGGACGCCGCGCGCTACCCCGGGGACCCGGAGTTCGACCGCATCGCCACGGAACTGGCCAGGACCAGCCCGGAGTTCGCCGAGCTGTGGGAGCGCCACGACGTCGCCGAGCACACCAGCGCGGTGAAGGCGGTCGACCATCCGGACGTCGGGACGCTGGTCTTCGACGCGACCCTGCTGCCGCTGCCCGACCTGCCGGGGCACCACCTGATCCTGCACAACCCGCGCCCGGGCACCGACACCGAGGAGCGGTTGGCGCGGCTCATGGGCCGGGGCAGCCTGGTGGTGACACACCCAGGATGAGCCGACACTGCCGGTCCGCGTGACGGCCGCGCAGGATCACTGCCATGAACAGCGACAACACGCGGATGAGGGCAGTCGTCATTCCGGAGTTCGGCGAGGCCGAGGTGCTCCGGGTCGAGCGGATGCCGGTCCCCGAGCCGGGTCCTGGGGAGGTCGCGATCGACGTGGCGCACGCGGGCGCCAACTTCGCCGAGGTGCTCTACCGGCGGGGCGTGGTGGACGTGCCGCTGCCCTTCGTGCCGGGCATCGAGGTCGCGGGACACGTGCGGGCGGTCGGCAAGGGCGTCACCGGCCTGGCCGTCGGCCAGCCGGTGGCCGCGCTGACCATCGTCGGCAGCGGCGGCTACGCCGAGGTGGTGGTCACCTCGGCCGCCCTGGTCGCCCCGCTGGACGGACTCGACCTCGGCCTCGACGTCGCCGCGGCGCTGCCGTCCAACAGCACCACGGCCTTCCTCGTCCTGGAGCGGGTGGCGCGCCTGGCGCCGGGAGAGCGGGTCCTGGTGCATGCCGCGGCGGGCGGCGTGGGCAGCCAGCTCGGGCAGGTGGCCCGGCTGCTGGGTGCCGGCCGGGTGGTCGGAACGGTCGGCGGCGAGGCGAAGATCGAGACCGCCAGGGGCTTCGGCTACGACGAGGTGATCCTGCGCGACCGGCTAGCCGAGGCCGGCGAGTTCGACGTCGTGGTCGACATGGTCGGCGGCCCGGCGCGTGCGGCTAGCCTGGAGCGGCTGGCCCCCATGGGGCGGCTGGTGGTGATGGGGAACGCCTCGGGCGCCGAGGACGTCGGCCTCCCCGCCAACCACCTGTGGTTCACCAACCGGACCGTCTCGGGCTTCAATCTCGCCGCGTTCTCCGCCGCCTTCCCGGAGGAGGCCGGGCGCGCCCTGCGCCGCGCGGTGCGGGCCGCGGCGGACGGGACGCTGCGGGTGCGGGTCGAGACCCTGCCGTTGGAGCTGGCCGCGGACGCCCACCGCCGCATCGAGTCCGGGCGGACCACCGGAAAGCTGGTCCTCGACGTCGCGGCGTCCTGAGCGAGCGGTCGCGACGCGACCGGTTTCGCCGCCACGAGCACGCGGGAGCGAAGGCGCGGCGCGCGGCGGCACGGATGTCCCGCCGGTGAGCGCGCCCAGCCGCCGGGGACGGCGCCGTGCCCGGCGGGCGACGGCGCGGCTCCGCCGCCGGAGGCGGCCGGGCCCCACGGTCACCCCCGCGCCACCGCTCGGCGCGCGGCGCCCGGCGCCCGGCGGGCAACGGAAACCCCCACGGCGGCCCGGCGCGCCCCAGAAGCGCGAGAGCCGCTGCCTGTCCGTGGCCTCCCCCGCGCCACGGCGGGGTTCGTTCAGTCGGCGAGGCCGCGCAGGAGTATGGCGAGGCCGCCGAAGAACTCGGCGTCCGGGGTGACGTCGCGGGCGTGCCGCGCGGTGTCGGCCAGGCGCGGGAAGTCGGCGGGCGGCAGCGCGGCGATCGTGGTGGTGCCGGGTCCCGCCAGGGGGCCGAGGTGTTCGAGTTGGAGCGCCCCGATGACGTAGCCGAGCAGCGCGCGGAGCGCGATCACGCGGCGGGTGCCGTCGAAGCCGGCCTCGTCGAGGATGGTGAGCACCGTCTCCGACCAGCGCAGCACGCCGAGCGAGCGGTGTCGGTGGGTCACCGTCAGCGGGAGGACGGCAGGGCGGGCGCTCACCGCGACCCGCAGCCGCCGCACCATCTCCTCGACGCGCTCGCGCCACGGCGTGTCGTCCGGCGGCGGGGCGGTGTCGACGGAGTCGAGCAGTGACTCGACGAGGAGCCGTTCCAGCGTCTCGCGGTCGGCGACATAGCGGTACAGGCCCATGGTGCTCATGCCGAGCTCCTTGGCGACCGCGCGCATCGAGAGGCCGGCCAGCCCTTCGCGGTCGACGACGGTGAGGGCGGCTGCGACCAGTCGGTCCTGGGTGAGGGTGCGTGGGCGGGGCATGGCGGTTGACAGCGTACGGCACACGCCTACAAGCTGTAGGCGTGCATCGTACGCTAACGAACAAGAAGACGCCCGGTGACCACGTCGCCCGGCGCGACCTCCGAACCGTCCGGGGCGAGGCCGTGGCCGTGCCCGCCGAGGACCGACTGGTCCACCTCCAGTTCCGGCGCTTCGCCGGCTGCCCCGTCTGCAACCTGCACCTGCGGTCCGTGGCGCGGCGGCACGCCGAGATCGAGGCGGCGGGCGTCCGGGAGGTGGTGGTGTTCCACTCCCCCGCCGAGGAGCTGCTGCCGCACGCCGTCGACCTGCCGTTCGCGGTCGTCGCCGACCCGGCGAGGCGGCTGTACGTCGAGTTCGGCGTGGAGTCCGCGCGTCGCGCGCTGCTCGACCCGCGGGCCTGGTGGCCGATCGCGCGCTCCCTGGCCACCGGCGTCTGGGCGGTCCTGCGCGGCCGGGAGCGGCTGCCGGCCCGACGGCAGCCGAACGGCCGCCTCGGCCTGCCCGCCGACCTGCTGATCGCGGGTGACGGCCGCGTCCTCGCCGTCAGATACGGAGAGCACGCCTACGACCAGTGGTCGGTCGACGAGCTCCTCGAACTGGCGCGCGGCGCGGCGTAGTCAAACTTGACTACACTGCCCGCATGGCCGAGAAGACGATTCCGATCCTGCCCTGCCAGACACTCCAGCCGGTGCTTGACTTCTACACCGCCCTCGGGTTCGAGGTCACCTACCGACAGCGCAGCCCCAACCCGTACGCCGTCGTCGAACGCGGCGGCATCGAACTGCAGTTCTTCGGACTCAAGCAGTACGACCCGGCGGCCTCGGTCAGCACCCTCTACGTGGTGACGGACGACGTGGACGCGCTGCACGACGCGTTCCGCGCCGGCCTGAAGGCCGCGTACGGCCGGGTCCCCACCCGGGGCCTGCCACGGATCGGGCAGGTGAAGGACATGTCGTACGGCGTCCGGCAGTTCCTGCTGACCGACCCCGGCGGCAACTGCCTGCGGATCGGGCAGCCGACCAGCGAGGACCCGAGCCACCGGCCGGCGCCGAAGGAGACCTTCGCGCGGGCGCTGCACCACGCCACCCTCTTCGCGGACTCCAAGGACGACCCGGCCGGCGCCGCGCGGATCCTCGACCGGGCGCTTGGGCTGACGGAGGAGCGGCCCACGCCCACCCAGTTGCTGCGGCTGCTGGTGCTGCGCGCCGAGGTCGCCGGCCGGCTCGGGGACGACGACGCGGCGGCCGCCTTCCTGGACCGGGCGGCGGCCGTCGACCTCACGGCCGCCGAACGGGACGAGGTCGCCGACGAGTTGACGCGGCTCGCGGAGCCGCGGGACTGACACCGGCCGAAATCGGGTTGCCGGCGGCCGGTGGCGGCGTGATGATCGCGCGGTGGCCAGGACCAGGATGCACGCCGACGAGATCACGACCGACCCGCAGTTGGTGCGCCGGCTGCTCGCCGGGCAGTTCCCCGAGTGGGCCGACCTGCCGGTCCTGCAGGTCGAGTCGTACGGCACCGACCACGACATCTACCGGGTCGGGGACCGGCTCTCGGTGCGGCTGCCGCGCATCGGCTGGGCGGAGTCCCAGGCGGCCAGGGAGGCCGAGTGGCTGCCGCGTCTTGCGCCGCACCTGCCACTGGCCGTGCCCGGGCCGCTGGGTCTCGGGCGACCGGCCGAGGGCTATCCGTTCGCCTGGTCGGTGCACGAGTGGCTGCCCGGCGAGAACGCCAACGGCACCCTCCACGACCTGGAGTCGGCCGCCGTCGACCTGGCCGGCTTCGTCCGCGCGCTGCGCCGCGTGGACACCTCCGGCGCCCACCCGCGCCCCCGCGGTGCCCGGGGCGCGCCGCTGGCCGAGCTCGACGCGTCGGTCCGCCGCGCCGTCACCGACCTGGGCGACCGGATCGACGGCCCCGCCACGCTGCGTTCCTGGGCGGAGTCCCTGGCCGCCCCGGCCTGGACGGACGACGGGGTGTGGGTCCACGGCGACCTGCTGCCGGGCAACCTGCTGGTGGTCGACGGCCGGCTGTCGGCCGTCATCGACTTCGGCGGCCTGAACGTCGGCGACCCGGCGTGCGACCTCCAGCCGGCGTGGAACGTCTTCGCGGGCGCCAGCCGCGACCGCTTCCGCGCCGAGCTGGCCGCCGACGACGCCACCTGGCTGCGCGGCCGCGGCTGGGCGCTGGCCCAGGCGGTCATCGCCATGCCGTACTACTGGGACACCAACCCCGGCATGATCCGCCAGACCTCCCACGCGCTCCGGCAGGTCCTGGCGGACGGCACGGACACGCCCGTGCTGCGCCGCGCGGAACCCCACGAGGCGGACGCGCTCACGGCGCTGACCCACCGCTCGAAGGCCCACTGGGGCTACCCGCGGGACGTGCTCGACCGGTGGCGGGACCTGCTGACGATCACCGCAGGGACGATCCGTGCCGACCACGTGGTGGTCGCCGAGCGGGCCGGCGTCCTGCTCGGCTACTACCGGCTGCACGGCGCGGCGCCGGACGGCGAGTTGGCCGACCTGTTCCTCGACCCGCCGGTCATCGGCACCGGGCTCGGCCGCACGCTGTGGGAGCACGCGGTGGCCACCGCCCGCGAGCGCGGCTTCCGCACCCTGACCTGGGAGTCGGACCCGAACGCCGAGCCGTTCTACCGCCACCTCGGCGCCGAGCGGATCGGCGGCCGCGAGGTGGCGCCGGGACGGGTGCTGCCGATCATGCGGACCGTCCTCGCCCATCCCTGAGCAAGGGCGGTGGCTCACCCGGACGAACCGGCCATGGTCAGCGATCCGTGCTGATCGAGGGTGACCGCCGATGCGCACATATGGCGACAAACGCATGCGCTCTGACGTCGACAGTCACCTTTCGATCCATCTTGTCGATCGAGTCGCGAGGAAGCCGACGTGACCGCTCGACACCCGGTCCTCGACGGCAAATGTCCGGATTCACGGCTTCAACCCGTTCCGCTCCGACGGCACGATAAGCCCCGTCCTGGTGACCGCCGTTCCCCACGAGCGGCGGCCGAACACAAGGGGGGACAACCGTGAAGTTCCGTAAGTTCATGGCAATGGTGGCTGCCGTTGTCGCGCTGCTCGCCGGCCAGTTGCTGGTCGGCAGCGCGTCGGCGGCTCCCGCCTCCGACTACGCCGCACAGGCTCACGCGGCCGGGCTGACCGCCACCCAGGCGGACGCCCTTCAGGATCGGGTCGACGACTTCCTGGCGAGCCACCCCGCCGCGCGGCAGATCGCGGCGGACCGGCTCGCGATCCCGGGGGGCGCCGTCACCCTGGACGTCCCGGGCACCGACGTCGGCGTCACGGCGATCAGCTGTTCGTCGGGCTGGCTGTGCATCCGCGACGGATACGGCGACCGCTACGACTACTACTACTGCGGTCTCTACGAGTTCTGGGGGATCGGGAACGGAGAGTTCAACAACAACCAGTCCTCCGGGACCGTGGCCCGCTTCTACAACGAGAACGGCAGCCTCCGCTGGACGAACACCGCCAAGGACACCGGCACCGCCTCGTGGACGCCGGTCTGGTTCGTCCGACCGTGCTGACCCGCTAGGTCCATCACCCACGGCTCCGCGTTCCGCCGACCTTCGGGCGGGGCGCGGGGCCGTGCGCCGTCCGTCCCTTCGGGTGACCGGATCGGTCCGGAGGCGGCCCGGTTCATGCCTGCCGGGGTGGCGTCCGCGCTGGCCAGACTGGGTGGCATGAAGCGAGCGTTGATCGTCATCGATGTCCAGGAGTCCTTCCGCGCCAGGCCGGAGTGGGACCGGATCGCCGACCCCCGGATCGCGGAGTCCGTCAACCGGCTGCTCGCCCTCGCGCGGGCCGCCGGCGACCTGGTGGTGTGGGTGTTGCACACCGAGCCGGGCAGCGGCAACGCGTTCGACCCGGCCGAGGGGCACGTGCGGCCGTTGGCCGAGCTGGCGGGGCCCGAGGCGGGCGAGCCGGTGCTGTACAAGACCTCGCACAACGCCTTCACCACCACCCACCTCCAGCAGCTGCTCACCGTGGCCGGCGTCGGCGAGCTCGTGGTGTGCGGGATCCGCACCGAGCAGTGCGTGGAGACCACGGCGCGGGTCGGCAGCGACCTCGGCTACCGGGTGGTGTTCGTGGCCGACGCCACCACGACCGAGCCGCGCGGCGGGCTGACCGCCGAGGAGATCGTGGAGCGCACGGTGGTGGTGCTGCGGGACCGGTTCGCCGAGGTCTCCACGGTCGCCGATCTCGAGGCGGCGGCCGGGCTGGCAGCATCGAGTGCGTGAGATCCGTCGTCTTCGTCCTGCTGCCCGGCGTGCACCTGCTCGACCTGGCCGGCCCGGCCCAGGTGTTCGGCACGGCGGCGGACCACGGGCACCCCTACCGGCTCCGCTACGTCGGTGAGCGCGAGACCGTGCCGAGCGCCCAGGGCCTGCCGCTGACCGCCGAGACGACGTGGCCGGCGCTCGACCCCGCCGACCTGGTGGTGGTGCCCGGCTGGCGGTCCCCCACGGCCCGGGGCGGGCCCCGGCTGGGCGAGGCGTGGGAGGCCCGGCTGCGCGCGCACCACGCGGCCGGCGGCACGGTCGCCAGCGTCTGCTCGGGCGCCCAGGCGCTCGGCAGGGCCGGGCTGCTCGACGGGCGTCGGTTCACCACGCACCACGAGCTCCAGGACGAGCTGGCCGCCCGGCACCGGCGCGCCACGCTGGTGCGGGACGTGCTGTTCGTGACGGACGACCGGGTGGTGACCTCCGCCGGCATCGCCAGCGGCATCGACCTGGCGCTCCACCTGCTCGCCGCCCGGCACGGCCCGGCACTCGCCGCGCGGGTGGCCCGCGCCATGGTGGTCTACGCCCGCCGCAACGGGCACGAGCCGCAGGCCAGCGCGATGCTGCGACACCGCTCGCACCTGGACGACACGGTGCACCGGGTCCAGGACCTCATCGACGCGCGGTTCGCCGAGCCGCTGCCGTTGGCCACGCTGGCGACGGCGGCCGGCGTCAGCGAGCGCACCCTGACCCGCGTCTTCGCCCGCGCCACGGGCGGACTGACCCCGCTGCGCTACCAGCAGCGCCTCCGTCTGGAGCGCGCCGAGCACCTGATCGGCCAGGGCGCCACAGTGGAGACGGCCGCCCGCACGGTCGGCTTCGACGACGCCCGCATGCTGCGGAGGCTGCGCGCCAGGCGTTAGGCGGCGCGACGCGGCCGCTGGCGGCCGCGCCCCACAGGCCCGCCAGGGACGGGCCCGAGCCACCCGCGTGCCCCGGGCCGGGGCGGGAGCGTCTCGCCCCGGCCCCGGCCGGGGCGAGCAAGCCGGCGTACCCGGCCCCCGACCGCACCGGACACTCCCCGGCGGCGGAGCCGTCCATGGTCCGCGGGCGGCCGAGCCGCCCGGGGCCGCCGGGCAGGGGCGCCCCGACGGCCCAGCCCCCTCGTATGTCCTCCGTCCTCCCGACCTCACTTCTCCCCTGGCCGCCGTACCCGGCC
>NZ_JBHXFJ010000092.1:0-21069 GCF_042722465.1 Streptomyces sp. NPDC127098 | reverse complement strand
TACCCATGCCGCCGGATCAGCCCCTCCACCAACGCCCGCGTCCCCGGCGCCACATCAGCCCGCCCGTTGACCACCTTGGACACCGTGGCCACCGAGACCCCGGCACGCTGCGCGAGCTGCGCGATCGTCAACGGCCCACCCGGAAGATCATCGACAGGCGACATGCCCGAAGTCTAACGATCAGCCGCCCACCTCGGAGAGCTCCGATGTATCGTGCGTCCACCGGAGCCGGCGGAGGCGTGGGGGGACGCCGTTCCGCCGCCGAGACGAGGGGGTGCGCGATGTCGGTGACGGACGACGCCATCGAGGCGATCAAGCAGATGATCGTGGACGGCGAACTGCGTCCCGGCGACCGACTGCCCCGGGAACTGGACCTCGCCGAGCGGCTCGGGCTCTCCCGTAACTCCCTGCGCGAGGCGGTGCGGGCGCTCGCCCTCATCCAGGTGCTCGACGTCCGGCGTGGCGACGGCACCTATGTGACCAGCCTGGAGCCGGCGCTGCTGATGGACGCGATGAGCTTCGTGGTCGACTTCCACCGCGACGACACGGTGCTGCAGATCCTGGAGGCCCGCCGTCTCGTGGAGCCGGCGGCCACCGAGCTGGCGGCCGTGCGCATGCCGACGGCCGACATCGAGGCCCTGGCCGAGCTGCTCGACTCGCTGGGTGACGCGCCGACGGTCGACGAACTCGTCGAGAGCGACCTGGAGTTCCACCGGCGCATAGCCGCCGGTTCGGGCAACGCGGTGCTGGCGTCGCTGCTGGAGACGCTGTCGGGTCGCACGCAGCGTGCCCGCGCCTGGCGCGGCCTGACGCAGGAGGGCGCGGTGGAGCGGACACTGGGCGAGCACCGTGCCATCGTCCAGGCCCTCACCAGGCGCCAGCCCGGCATCGCCGGCGCCCTGGCCACCGTGCACATCGCGGGCGTCGAGCAGTGGCTCAGGGAGGCGCTGGTCGACCGGGACTGAGGCCGCGCCATTGATCAGATGTCTGGAGCCCAACTCCGGTACCGGGCTGGCGGAATGCGGTACGACGCGCGCTCTTGACGCTCATACATCGGATGTCTATGGTCGCCCTGACGTGGATCCCCTCAGAGGGAGTGTGTCCGTGGCCCGGTTCATCGGCATGCGTACCCATGACGTGCGTTTCCCCACCTCCCAGACGCTCGACGGTTCGGACGCGATGAATCCGGACCCGGACTACTCGGCCGCCTACCTCCGGCTCCGTACCGACGCCGGCGACGGGATCGAGGGACACGGCTTCGTCTTCACCATCGGCCGTGGCAACGACGTGCAGGTCGCCGCCCTCCGCGCGTTGGAGGGCCACCTGCTCGGCCGCGAGGTCGAGGAGACCCTGGCCGACCTCGGCGGCATGTGGCGTGAGTTGGTGCACGACTCGCAGCTGCGGTGGCTCGGCCCCGAAAAAGGTGTCATGCATATGGCGATCGGGGCGGTGGTCAACGCGCTGTGGGACCTGCGCGCCAAGCGCGCGGGCGTGCCGCTGTGGCGACTGCTCGCCTCGCTCAGCCCCGAGGAGATCGTCGACCTCGTCGACTTCCGCTACCTCACGGACGCGTTGACCCGGGACCAGGCCCTCGACATCCTGCGGGCCGCCCGCCCGGGTCGCGTCGAGCGTGAGGCCCGGCTGCTGGCCGAGGGCTACCCGGCCTACACCACGACCCCGGGCTGGCTCGGCTACGACGACGCCAAGCTGGCCCGCCTCTGCCGCGAGGCCGTCGAACAGGGCTTCACCCAGATCAAGCTCAAGGTGGGCGGCGACCTGGACGACGATGTCCGCCGCCTGACCATCGCCCGCGAGGTGGTCGGCCCCGACATCCGCATCGCCGTCGACGCCAACCAGCGCTGGGACGTGGCGGAGGCCATCGAGTGGATCACGGCGCTGCGGCCGTTCGACCTGGCCTGGGTCGAGGAGCCGACCAGCCCCGACGACGTCCTCGGCCACGCGGCCATCGCCAGGGCCGTCGCGCCCGTCCCGGTGGCCACCGGGGAACACGGCGCCAACCGGGTGCTGTTCAAGCAGTTCCTCCAGGCCGACGCGCTCTCCGTGCTGCAACTCGACGCCACCCGGGTGGCCGGCGTCAACGAGAACATCGCCATCCTGCTGCTCGCCGCCAGGTTCGGCGTCCCGGTCTGCCCGCACGCCGGCGGCGTCGGCCTGTGCGAGGCCGTCCAACACCTCGCCATGTTCGACTACCTCGCCGTCTCCGGAACCCTGGAGAACCGCGTCGTCGAGTTCGTCGACCACCTGCACGAGCACTTCGTGACCCCCGTCGACGTGCGCGGCGGGCGCTATCACCCGCCGAAGGCCCCGGGAGCCGGCACGGAGATGCTGGAGCGTTCCATCCGGGAGCACTCCCATGGCGCGTGACCCGGCGACCGCGCTGCTCGAGGTCGAGGGCGTCGACAAGAGCTTCCCCGGCGTGCGGGCGCTGGCCGGCATGCGGCTGACCCTGCGCGCCGGCGAGGTGCTCGCCCTGGTCGGCGAGAACGGTGCCGGCAAGTCGACCCTGATGAAGCTGCTGTCGGGCATCCACACCGCCGACGCCGGGGAGTTCCGGCTCGACGGCCGGCCCTACCGCCCCACCAGCCCCCGCCACGCGCTGGAACTCGGCATCAGCATCATCCACCAGGAGTTCAACCTGGTCCCCGACCTCACCGTGGCGCAGAACATCTTCATCGGCCGCGAACCCCGGCGTGGCCGGCTGCTGTTGGACGACCGCCGGCTCAACGCCGACGCCGCCGCGCTGCTGGAGCGGCTCCAGCTGCCGCTCGACCCGCGCGCCGTCGTCGGCGAACTCACCGTCGCCAACCAGCAGATGGTGGAGATCGCCAAGGCGCTCTCCTACGAGCCGCGGGTGCTGATCATGGACGAGCCCACCGCCGCGCTCAACGACGCCGAGGTCGCCACGCTGCACGAGGTCATCCGACGCTTCAGCCGGCCCGACACCGGCGTCATCTACATCTCGCACCGGATGGGCGAGATCAAGCGGATCGCCGACCGGGTCACGGTGATCCGCGACGGCGAGTACGTCGACACCCTGGAGGTGGCGTCGGCGGCGACCGAGGACGTCATCGCGCTGATGGTCGGCCGGGCCATCACCTCCGACGCGCGCCCCGCCGGCGTCCGCGCCGACCGCGAGGTGGTGCTCGACGTCCGGGGGCTCACCACCAGGAGCCTGCTCGACGACGTCTCCTTCGACCTCCGCCAGGGGGAGATCCTGGGCTTCGCCGGGCTCATGGGCTCGGGCAGGACCGAGGTGGCGCGCGCCCTGGTCGGCGCCGACCCGCGTCAGTCAGGCCGCGTCACCCTCCGGGGGGACGAGGTCCACATCAGCAACCCGGCCGACGCGGCCCGACTCGGCATCGGCTACCTCAGCGAGGACCGCAAGCGGTTCGGGCTGCTGCTCGAACAGGACGTCAAGGCCAACATCGCGCTCAGCGCGCTGCGCGACCGGTTCACCACCGCCGGATTCGTCCGGGACGGCGCCCTGCGGGCCAGGGCCGAACAGCTCATCGAGGGGCTGCGCATCAGGACCCCCTCCGCGCACCAGACCACCAGGCACCTCTCCGGCGGCAACCAGCAGAAGGTCGTCATCGCCAAGTGGCTCGTCAAGGACTGCGACGTCCTCATCTTCGACGAGCCGACCCGCGGCATCGACGTGGGCGCCAAGGACGAGATCCACCGGCTCCTCGACGAGCTCGCCGCGCAGGGCAAGTCGATCATCGTGATCTCCTCCGAGCTGCCCGAGATCCTGCGCCTGGCGCACCGCGTCGTCGTGATGAGCGAGGGGCGGGTGACCGGCGTGCTGGACGCGGCCGAGGCGACCCAGGAGAACATCATGCACCTCGCCACCACACGGCCGGGCGGGAACCCGGCAGACAAGGCGGACCAGCCATGACCACGGCGCAGGCCAGGACCCTCGGAGGCCGCCGGCGGAACGGCGCGCTGGCGGCGGTCAGGGGCCGCCTCCAGCAGCTGCTGGCCTTCGCCAGCCTCATCGTGATCTACGTCTTCTTCGCGATCGCGAGCCCGTACTTCCCCACCTACGACAACTTCGTCTCGATCCTCTACTCGACCGTCGTCATCGGCACCCTGGCGGTCGGCACCACCTTCGTCATCATCTCCGCCGGCATCGACCTGTCCATCGGCACCGGCATGGCGTTGTGCGCCGTGATGTCCGGGGTCTTCCTGGTGAACGCCGGGCTCCCGCTGCCCCTCGGGGTGCTGCTGACCCTGCTGTTCGGCGGGTTCATGGGGCTCGTGAACGGCGTCAACATCGCCCTGCTGCGGATCCCGCCGTTCATCGCCACGCTCGCGATGATGCTGGTGGCCGAGGGGCTCGCCCTGGTGGTCTCGGACAGCACCCCCATCTACTTCACCGAGGTCTCCGGCTACGCCGACATCTCGACCGGCCGCCTGGTCCCCGGCGTCGACATCCCCAACGCCGTCCTCGTCCTGGTGGTCGTCGCCGTCGTCGCGGGCGTGCTGCTCACCAAGAGCGTGCTCGGCCGCTACACCTACTCGATCGGCAGCAACGAGGAGGCCACCGAGCTGTCCGGCATCGACGTGCGGCGCTGGAAGATCACCATCTACACCTTCGCCGGGCTCTTCACCGGCCTGGCCGGCGTGCTGATCTCCGCCCGGCTCGGCTCGGCGCAGCCGGCCACCGGCATGGGGTACGAGCTCCAGGCGATCGCCGCCGTCGTCATCGGCGGCACCTCGCTGTCCGGCGGCAAGGGCTCGATCCTCGGCACCCTGATCGGGGCGCTGATCATCTCCGTCCTGAACAACGGGCTGCAGATCATGTCCATCCCCCAGGAGTGGCAGAACGTCATCCTCGGCTGCGTGATCCTCCTCGCCGTCTACACCGACCGGGCGCGGCGCGGGGACTCGCGGTGAGCACGGCCCAGATCCCGACCAGAACGAGGGAGTTTTGGTGATGAAGCGATTCGTGACGGCCGCCTGCGCGGCCCTGGCGCTGCTAGCGGCCGGCTGCGCCGACGACCGGGCGGGCGGCCCGGACGGCGGCGGGGGAGACGGGCCGATGATCGCCATCGTCTCCAAGGGCTTCCAGCACCAGTTCTGGCAGTCGGTCAGGGAGGGCGCGGAGGCCGAGGCGGAGGAAAGGGGCGCCCGCGTCACGTTCGTGGGGCCGCCGACCGAGGCCGACGTCGAGGAGCAGGTGAACCTCCTCACCAACGAACTCGCCAGGTCTCCCGACGCCGTCGGCTTCGCCGCGCTCGACTCGCAGGCCGCCGCGCCGCTGCTCGAACAGGCCAGGTCGCAGGAGATCCCGGTGGTGGCGTTCGACTCCGGCGTGGAGAGCGACGTGCCCGTCACCACGGTCGCCACCGACAACCGGGCCGCGGCGGCGCTGGCCGCCGAGCACCTGGCCGAGGCCGTCGGCGGCGAGGGCGAGGTGGCGCTGGTGGTGCACGACCAGACCAGCCTCTCAGGACGGGACCGCAGGGACGGCTTCCTGGAGTGGATGGCACAGAACGCGCCGGGCATCACGGTGCTCGAACCGCAGTACGGCGGCGGCGACCAGCTGGTCTCCGCCGACATCACCCGGTCGATCATCCAGGGCAACCCGGACCTGGCGGGCATCTACGCCGCCAACGAGGGCTCGGCGGTCGGCGTGATCAACGGCGTGCGGGAGAGCGGCCGGGAGGACATCGCGATCGTCGGCTTCGACTCGGGACAGGCCCAGATCGACGCCATCACCAGCGGCGCGATGACCGGCGCCGTCACCCAGGACCCGGTCGACATGGGCCGACAGCTCGTCGACGCGGCCCTGCGGGCCATCGACGGCGAGGAACTGCCGGAACGGATCGACACCGCGTACCACTGGTACGACAGCACCAACATCGACGACCCGGTGATCCGGGCCGCGCTCTACGAGTAGCCGGGGACGCCGGCCGGCACGACGGCCGAGGTGGTCACCCCGCCCCGGCCGTCGTCACCGAATCCACCGCGCCGGCCGTCCAGCCGTCGCCGGCCAGCACGGCCCGGATCCGGTGCTCGGGGCGCTCGCCGCCCGCCGGCGTGACCTCGAAGGCCACCGAGCGGGACCGGCCGTCGCGGACCGCCGGCATCCGGTGGCGCTCCGGCACGGCCGTCCAGCCCGCCGGCAGGTCGAGGGCCAGGCCCCCGGCGGGTACCGTCCCGCCCACCGCCGTCACCTCGACCGCGCAGGCGAACGGCGTGCCGGGCGTGACGCGTTCCGGGACGGACAGCGCCATCGCGACCCGCGAGGTCGCCACGTACGTTCCGCCCGCCTCGACCCGCAGGGTGATCTCCTCGCCGTCCCGCGCCACGTCGACCGCCCGGCCGCCGCGCGCCTCCCGCACCTCGAACAGGCCCCCGAACAAGCTGCCGCGCACCGTCAGGTGACCCGAGCCCCCGGCCCGCAGGACCACCCGCGTCGGCGTGCCGCCCAGCCACTCGACGTCCACGGTGACGTCCCCGCGGGCGCGCAGCCCGGTGACCGAACCCCGGGACCAGAACGCGGGCAGCGCCGGCAGCAGGTCGATCACTCCCTGGTGGCTCTGGAGCAGCATCTCGGCCACGCCGGCGGTGGCGCCGAAGTTGCCGTCGATCTGGAACGGCGGGTGGGTGTCCCAGAGGTTGGCCAGCGTGCTGTACCGCAGCTGCTCGGAGAGCATGAGGTGCGCGTGGTCGCCGTCCAGCAGCCGCGCCCAGAAGTTGATCTTCCACGCCTTGCTCCAGCCGGTGCCGCCGTCGCCCCGGGCCCGCAGCGAGACCCGGGCCGCCTCCGCGTGCGCGGCGTCGTCCCGCACCGACAGCTGGCGGCCGGGGTGGAGGGCGTAGAGGTGCGACACGTGCCGGTGGGTGTTGGTGGGGTCGTCCCAGTCCTCCTTCCACTCCCGCAACTGGCCCCAGGAGCCGGCCCGCAGCCCCGGGTCGAGCCGGCCGAGGGTGTCGGTCAGCTCGGCCACGAACTCCCCGCCGTCCCCGACCGCCCGCGCCGCCTCGGCGGCGCTGGTCAGCAGGTCCCACACGATCTGCTGGGACATCGAGGCGCCGGCCGAGAAGTCGCCCTGCTCGGGCGAGAAGCTGGGCGACACGACGAGTGCGCCGTCCCTCGGGTCGGGGACGAGCACGTCGATCCAGAACCGCGCCAGCGACTTCAGCACGGGGTAGGCGCGCTCGCGCAGGAACCGCCGGTCCCCGGTGAACAGGTAGTGCTCCCAGTAGTGCCGCGCCAGCCAGGCGCCGGCCTCCGGGAACCAGAAGGCCGTCGGCCAGTCGTGGACGCCGGTGAAGCCGTACGGGTTGGTCTCGTTGTGCACCACCCAGCCGCGCGCGCCGTACAGCTCACGCGCCGTCACCTCGCCGGCCGGCACCATCGAGTCGACGTAGTCGAAGAGCGGGCCCGTGGTCTCCGACAGGTTGGTGGTCTCGGCCGGCCAGTAGTTCATCTGCAGGTTGATGTTGACGTGGTAGTCGGCGCTCCACGGCGGGCTCGTGGAGTCGTTCCACACGCCCTGGAGGTTGGCCGGCAGCGAACCCGGGCGGGAGGAGGCGATCAACAGATACCTGCCGTACTGGAAGTACAGCTCCTCGAGCGCCCGGCGCGCCGCGGGGGTGGCGGTCCCCTCCCGGTAGGCGCCCAGCAGCTCGTCGGTGGGCAGGCCGGCGTCCCGGCCGCCGACGCTCAGCCGGACCCGGTCGAACAGGCCGCGGTGGTCGGCGACATGGGCGGCGCGCAGCGCCCGGTATCCCTTGCCGGCCGCCGCGTCGACCCGCTCGGATACCGGTCCTTCCGGGGCGACGCCGGTGCGGTAGCCGGGGTACCGGGGCGCGTAGTCGGTGCCGGCGGCGAGCAGCAGGGTGACCGCGTCCGCGCCGGCCACGGTCACGGAGCCGTCGGCGCCGTCCGTGCGGGTGCCGCCCTCGTGGCGGACCTGGAGACGGGCCGCGTAGCGCAGGCCGTTGCCCTCCAGGGCGCCGTCGAGGGCGATCCGGCCGCCGCTCGCGGTGACGCGCCGCGAGCGGTTGTCCGCCGTGGTGACCGACACGGTGAGGCCAAGGGTGCCGGGACGGTCGGCCGTGAACCGGGCGACGATCACGCCGTCGGGCGCGGAGGCGAAGTACTCGCGGGTGTACGTCACCCCGCCCGACACGTACGCGACGCCCGCGACGGCCTCGGCGATGTCCAGGTGACGCCGGTAGCCGCCGACCTCGGCGGGCTCCGGCGCCATGGTTATCCAGACGTCGCCGAAGGGCTGGTAGGCGCCGAAGTGCGTCTTGGGCTGGCCGAGTCGCTGGGCGACCCAGGTGGGATCGACGGCGCGCTCGGCGTCGATCCGCTCCCTGACCTCGGCGAGGGCGCCGGGGCGGGGGGAGCGCCAGTTCCCGAAGTCGTAGCCGGGCGCGCCAGGACCGCCGAGCCAGAGCGTCTTCTCGTTGAACTGCAGCCGCTCCCGCGCCGGTTCGCCGAACACGCAGACGCCCAGCGCCCCGTTGCCCAGCGGCAGGGACGTCGACTCCCAGTCGGTGGCGGGCTCGTCGTACCACAGCGTCATGCCCTCGGCCCGCCCCCGCGCGCCCGCCCCGACGGTGCCGGCGTCCGCCGCCGAGGCCGGCCGCGTGAGCCCGGCGGCGGCCGCCGCGCCCGAGACGCCCGCCATGAACACCCGCCGGGGAACGCCGGATTCGGACATCGTGCCACCTCTCCTGGACGTCGTGCCGCGGCCGGTCGGCTCACGATACGTCGGAGCTCTGCCCTCGTGCAGGCGCACGAAAACCCGGAGTTGAGGGAGTGGCGCTCCTTGACGGGCTTATACATCCGATGTATCCGGCGTGGCTACTCCTGGGGCCAGTCGGCGGGCAGCCGGCCGAGCCGCATCCGCTGCGGGTGGTCGCCGACGGTCACGGTTCCCACCTCCTCGCCCGTCGCGTAGGAGATGGCCGAGACCTGGTCGGTGCCGCTCCAGGAGACGAAGCAGTGGTCGCCGTCGGCGCTCTGGGTGGCCCAGTAGGGCTTGGTCCCGGTGGTGACGAGCTCGCCCGGCGTGAGGGTCTCGCGGTCGACGACCGTCGCGTAGTCCGACATGGTGCCGGCGACGCAGATGTCGGTGCCCTCCGGGTTCATCGCGATGCCGTGGTGGGCCGAGTCCAGCAGGTACTCCTCGCGCGGCAGGTCCAGGACCGCCTCGGCGACCGGCAGCTCGGCGACCCGGGTGACGCGGTGTTCCGCCAGGTCGTACTCGACGAAGCCGTGGAAGAACGACACCTGGAAGTAGAGGTACCGCTCGTCGGGGGAGAAGGTCATCGGGCGCACGGCCGCGCTCATGTCCGGGTAGCCGGCCTCCGCCAGTTCGTCCCGCATGTTGAGGCGCTCCACCACCTCGCCGGTCTCGCGATCGGTGATCTGGACGTACCGGTCGCCCTTGGTCCAGTCGAGCCAGGGCGCGTCGAGGGCGGTGTAGACGGTGCCGATGCTGGCGGTGACGATGCGTTCGCCCCCGTCGACGTAGGTGTTCTCGTGCGGCTGGTCGCCGGTCGGGAAGTTCCCGATCTCCTCGCCGGTGGTCACGTCGAGGCGGTGCACGGTGTTCGCGGTGGAGGCCGAGACGGCGACCTCCCGGCCGTCGGGTGACAGCGCCATGTGGTCGGAGCGCTGGCCGTCCACCGCGAACCGCCAGAGCAGCTCGCCGGTCACGGTGTCGATGCCGACGACGTCCGCCAGGCTGGGGCGGGAGACGATGAGGATCCGGCCGTCCGGGGTGGTGTACATGTCGTCGACGAACTGGTCGTGTCCCTCGCCGATGAGGTGGCGGATGCCGATGAAGTAGGCCCAGCGGATGGGGTTGAGTCGGATCTCGGCGAGGCGCTCCTCCAGGTCGGGGATGACGTTGAGGCGGCCGACGCGGTCGAGCGCGGCGTCCGGGGTGACGATGTCCACGGTGCCGTCCCAGTTGTTGCCGACGAACAGCACCTCGCGGGTCTCGGCGGACGCCGGCCCGGGCGCCGCCTGGGCGGTGGCGGGCGCGTCGAGCCCGGCGCCCAGCAGGCCGGCGGCCAGGGCGGCGCGGAGTGCGAGTGTCCCGTGCTTCCTCATGACAGGGGGTCCCCTTCACGTCGGTGTGATGGGCGGGCGAATGGCATGAGCATGCTCGCCTGAAAGGTGAACACGATACATGTTCGTGAAACGCCGGCGCTCCACCACCCTCGAAACCGGCCAGAACGTGGCCCGCCGGCCGCCCGGGCTCTGCTCTCCGCTAAGCCGCTCCGCGCCACGCCGCCCGACCTGCTTGGCTGAAGGCATGGACATTCTGGTTCTGGGCGGCACCGCCTGGTTGGGGCGGGAAGTGGCACGGCAGGCCGTCGAGCGCGGGCACCGGGTGACCTGCCTGGCCCGCGGCGAGAGCGGAGCCGTCGCCGAGGGCGCCACCCTGGTGGCCGCCGACCGGCGCGAACCCACCGCCTACCAGCCGCTGCTCGACCGCGAGTGGGACGCGGTGATCGAGGTGTCCTGGCAGCCCGGCTTCGTCCGCGGCGCGCTCGCCGCCCTGGCCGGAAGGGCCAGGCACTGGGTCTACGTCTCCTCGCTCAACGCCTACGCCTCCCACGCCGAAGTCGACGCCGACGAGTCAGCCGCCCTCCTGGAGCCGACCGACCGCGACGAGGTCGACCGCGGGCTGTACGGCGAGGCCAAGGTCGCCTGCGAACGGGCCTCGTCGGCCGCCGTGGGCGACCGTCTCCTGATCGCCCGCGCCGGACTCATCGGCGGCCCAGGCGACCCCAGCGACCGGGCCGGCTACTGGGTGGCCCGTGCCGCGCGGGACCCGCGGGCCCCGCTGCTGGTCCCCGACACGCCGGCCCTGCCCACCCAGGTGGTCGACGTGCGCGACCTGGCCGCCTGGCTGCTCGACGCGGGGGAGCGGGGCCAGGTCGGCACCTACGACGCCGTGGGGCCGATCCTGCCGTTCGCCGAGTGGATCGAACTCTCGCGGGCCGTCGGGGGCCACACGGGGCCCGTCGTCACCGCCGACTCGGACTGGCTGGTCGCCCAGGGCGTGGCCCAGTTCATGGGGCCCGACTCGCTGCCCCTGTGGCTGGTGGAACCCGGCTGGGAGGGCTGGTCCGCCCGCCGCGGCGCGGCCGCGCGCGCCGCCGGCCTCCGGCACCGGCCGGCGACCGAGACGCTGACCGACGCCCTGCGTTGGGAACGCGCCCAGGGCCTGGACCGGCCCCGCCGCGCCGGCCTCGGCGCCGCCCGCGAACGCGAACTGCTGGCCGCGCTCGGCGCGCTGGGCTGACCGCCGGGACCTCGGCCCGACGGCTGGGGTGCCGGGCCGCGTTGCCCCCTGCCGGGGAGCGGCATAGGGCCGCCGCGCGCGAGTTCGGCCACGTACGAGCTGCGCTGCGGCCGACGTGCGGCTCCGCCGCGTGCGGCGCCTTGCCGGACGGGCGCTGGCCGCCGCTCGTTGATCCACGACGATCCGAAAGACCGGCCCTACCGCGGCAGCGGCTCCGCGCCCGCCCCCGTCAGATACGCGATGACCATGTCGCCGAGCATCGTCCGGTAGTGGTCGCGGCGGTCCTCCGCCGTCAGGTCGCGGTCGAAGAGCGCGCCGAAGGTGTGGCGGTTGGCGACCCGGAAGAAGCAGAAGGCGCTGATCATGGCGTGCACGTCCACCGCGTCGACGTCCGCCGTGAAGACCCCCCGGGCCCGGCCCGCTGCCAGGATGCGCGAGATGACGCCGATGGCGGGGGAGTTGAGCCGGGTCAGCGCCTCGGAGGCGGCCATGTGCTCCGCCTCGTGGATGTTCTCGATGCTCACCAGCCGGATGAACTCCGGGTGCGCCTCGTGGTGGTCGAAGGTCAGCTCGGCCAGGCGGCGGATCGCCGACACCGGGTCCGACGGGTCCACGTCCAGCTCCCGCTCGGCCTCCCGGATCCGCGCGTAGGCGCGCTCCAGCACCGCGGTGAACAGCCGCTCCTTGCCGCCGAAGTAGTAGTAGATCATCCGCTTGGTGGTGCGGGTCCGCGCCGCGATCTCGTCCACCCTGGCCCCCGAGTAGCCGAGCCGGGCGAACTCCTCCGTCGCGATGTCGAGGATCTCCGCCCTGGTGCGTTCCGCGTCGCGCGTCCGAACGGGAGCCGCGTCGCGCGTCGGTGACGGCTGCGGAACGGCTGCGCTCATGCGGCTCCTCTGCTTCGGCGGACGCTGCCTGACGGATCCTCCCGCCAGTCTAGGCGGGCGAAGAAACCCGGCTCCGAGGGCTTCACGCCACCGCGGACCGAGCGGTATGACTAACTAACCAGTTCGTACATTACGCGGTGGGAGACGCGCATGCCCGAACGGTCGTACCTCGTCGGCCTGATCGGCGCCGGGATCGGCACGTCGCTCAGCCCGGCCCTGCACGAACGCGAGGCCGCCCGGCACCGACTGACCTACGCCTACCGCATCCTCGACCTCGACCGGCTCGGCCTCGCCGCCGAGGCCGTGGGCGACCTGCTGCGCCGGGCCCGCGACCTCGGCTACCACGGCCTCAACATCACCCACCCCTGCAAACAGCTCGTCATCGAGCACCTGGACGCGCTGTCACCCGACGCCGCGACGCTGCGCGCCGTCAACACCGTCGTCTTCACCGACCGGGGCGCGGTCGGCCACAACACCGACCTCACCGGCTTCACCGAGTCCTTCGCCCGCGGCCTGCCGGACGCGCCCACCCGCCACGTCGTGCAACTCGGCGCCGGCGGCGCGGGCGCGGCCACGGCGCACGCCCTCCTGACCCTCGGCGCCCACCACCTCACCGTCGTCGACGCCGAGCACGCCCGCGCCACCGCGCTCGCCCGGGCGCTCACCACCCGGTTCGGCCCCGGCCGCGCCACGGCCGCCGCCCTGCCGGAGGCCGGCGAACGACTGCGCGACGCCGACGGGTTGGTGCACGCCACACCCACCGGGATGGCACGCCACCCGGGCCTGCCGCTGCCCGAACACCTGCTGCGCCCCGCCCTGTGGGTCGCCGACATCGTCTACCGCCCGCTGCGGACCCCGTTGCTGCGCGCCGCCGAGCGGCTGGGGTGCCGCACCCTGCACGGCGGCGGCATGGCCGTCTTCCAGGCGGCCGAGGCCTTCCGGCTCTTCACCGGCCGGGAGCCGCACGGCGACCACATGCTCGCCGACCTCACCGACCTGGTCGGCACCACGACCTGACGAGGAGCAAGCACCATGCGCACATCCATCGCGACCGTGTCGCTGAGCGGCTCGCTGTCGGAGAAGCTGTCGGCCGCCGCGGCGGCCGGCTTCGACGGCGTGGAGATCTTCGAGAACGACCTGATCGCCAGCCCGCTCGGCCCCGAGGAGATCCGAGCGCGCGTCGCCGACCTCGGGCTGACCGTCGAGTTGTACCAGCCCTTCCGCGACGCCGAGGCCGTGCCCGCGGACGTCCTCGCCAGGAACCTGCGCCGCGCCGAGCACAAGTTCCGCCTGATGCGCCGGCTCGGGGCCGAACTCCTGCTGGTCTGCTCCAGCGTCTCCCCGGACGCCGTGGACGACGACGCGCTCGCCGCCGAACAACTGCACCGACTCGCGACCCTGGCCGGGGAACACGGCGTGCGCGTCGCGTACGAGGCCCTCGCCTGGGGGCGGCACGTCAACACCTACGACCACGCCTGGCGGATCGTCCGGGCGGCCGACCACCCCGGGCTCGGCGTCTGCCTGGACAGCTTCCACATCCTCTCCCGCGGCTCCGACCCCCGCGGCATCGAGGCGATCCCCGGCGAGAAGATCTTCTTCCTCCAACTCGCCGACGCGCCGCTGATGGCGATGGACGTGCTCCAGTGGAGCCGCCACTACCGCTGCTTCCCCGGCCAGGGCGGGTTCGACGTCGCCGCGCTGGTGCGGCACGCGGTGGACGCCGGCTACCGGGGGCCGCTCTCGCTGGAGGTCTTCAACGACGTGTTCCGGCAGGCCGACGCGGGCCGCACCGCCGTCGACGCCATGCGGTCGCTGGTGGCCCTCCAGGAGGCCGCAGGACTCACCGGCCTGCCCGCCCCCGTCGTCCCCGACGGCATCGCCTTCGCCGAACTCGCCACGGCCGACAGCGAACCGCTGCGCCGGCTGCTGACCGTCCTCGGCTTCACCCGCACCGGGCAGCACGCCCGCAAGCCCGTCGAGCTGTGGGAACAGGGCGAGGCCCGGCTGCTGCTGAACACCGGCGGCCCGGCCCGCAGGGAAGGGCCGGTGCTCGCCGCCCTCGGCCTGGAGACCCGGGAGCCGGCCGCCGCCGTCGCGCGCGCCGAGCCGCTCCTCGCCCCCCTCGTCCCGCGCCGCGCCGCCGCACCCGACGTCCCCCTCGACGTGCTCGCCGCCCCCGACGGCACCGAACTGTTCTTCTGCCGCACCCGACCCGGGCGACCCGACGCCGAACACCCCAGCTGGACCGAGGACTTCCTCCCCACCCGCGACGACCCGGCGGGCGAGCGCCCGTGCCACCTCACCCGCATCGACCACGTCGCGCTGCCCCAACCCTGGCAGCGCTTCGACGAGGCGGCGCTCTTCTACCGCACCGTGCTCGGCCTCCGGCCCCGGGAGAGCGTCGAACTGGCCGACCCCTACGGGCTGTTCCGCAGCCGGGCGGTCGCCGACGCCGAGGGCACCCTGCGCCTGGTGCTCAACGTCGCCCCCGGGCCCGGCGGACCGGAGGCGCGTCCCCAGCACATCGCGCTCGCCACCGACGACATCGTCGCCGTCGCCCGCCGGCTGCGCGACCACGGCACCCGCCCGCTGGCCATCCCCGCCAACTACTACGACGACCTCGCGGCCCGCCACGACCTCGACCCGGCCACCCTCGACACGCTCCGCGCCCACGGGATCCTCTACGACCGCGACGAGCACGGCGAGTTCCACCACCTCTACACCGCCACCTACGGACACGTCTTCTTCGAGGTCGTCCAACGCACCGGCGGCTACCGCGGCTACGGCGCCCAGAACGCCACCGTGCGGCTCGCCGCCCAGCACACCCGGCAGCTCACCATCTGACCCGTCCCCTCGCCCCCTCGCCCCCTCGTCCCCGCATGGAGCCGCACCATGACCACCGCCGAAGAACCCGCCCCCACCCACGCCCCGCCCCGCTCACTCGACCTGCCGGAACCACCCCCGCTGCGCCGACTCGTCGGCCCGGGCATCGTCGCCGTGGGCATCGGCATGGCGGCCGGCGAGATCATCCTCTGGCCGCACCTGATCACCACCGGCGGGCTCGGCCTGCTGTGGCTGGCGCTGGCCACCCTCGTCATCCAGACCGGCATCAACCTGGAGATCGAGCGCTACACCCTGGCCACCGGACAGACCGTGGTCGCCGGCTTCTCCCGCTGGTGGACCGGCTGGGGCGTCCTCATATGCCTCGCCGCCGCCTTCCAGTACATGTGGCCCGGCTGGGCTACCAGCGGATCGACCGTGCTCACCTACGCCGTCGGCGGGGGAGACGCCGTCTGGATCACGGTGGCCGCGCTGGTGGTCATGGGCGCGCTGCTCACCGTCTCCCCGGTGATCTACCGGACCCTGGAGAAGGTGGAGCTGGTCAAGGTCGGCGCCACGCTGTTCTTCCTGGCCGTCATCGTCGTCGCCGTGATCTCGTGGCGCACCTGGGGCCAGGCCGCCGAGGAGACCGTCACCGGCGTCGGCCGGATCCCCGAGGGCGTCACCTTCACGATGCTGCTCGGTGGACTCGGCGCGGCCGGCGCGGGCGGAGTGCACAACCTCGTGCTGAGCAACTGGATCCGGGACAAGGGCTACGGCATGGGCGCCCACGTGCCGCGGCTGGTCTCGCCGATCACCAGGCAGACCGAGGCGGCGGGCGCCGACCGCTACACCTTCCCGCAGGACGAGGCCAACCTGGCGCGCTGGCGCCTGTGGTGGCGGCGCGCCAACGTCGAGCACATCGTCTCCTTCGGCGTCGTCTGTCTCCTCAGCATCAGCCTGATGTCCATGCTCGCCTACCAGACGCTGTCCGGCCGGGACGGCGTCACCAGCGACCCGTCGTTCCTGCGGACGCAGGCCGAGGTCCTGGGCACCGAGACGGGCCGGTGGCTGGAGATCCTCTTCTACTCCGTGGCCGTGGTCTCCCTGTGGGCCGCCTCGATCGGTCTGCTCGACATCATGGGCCGGGTGGTGAGCGACTTCGTCCGCCGCACCTACCTCGCCCGGTCGACCTTCTGGACCGAGGGCCGGCTCTATGTCACGGCCGTGTGGACGGAGATCGTCCTCGGCTCCGCGATCCTGCTCTCCGGCGTGGACCAGCCGATGTCGCTGCTGCTCATCTCGACCTGCACCGCGTCCGTGGTCACGCTGCTGTACTCGGCGCTGCTGATCCGGCTCAACCGCCGGGACCTGCCGCGGGCCGTCCGGCTGCGGGGCGGCCGCCTCGGCTTCATGGTGCTGGCCGTCGGCTTCTACGGCTTCTTCGCCACCGCGATGGTGGTCACGCAGCTCCGCGACAACCTGTGACGCCGTCCTCCGGGCCCCGCGCACGCGAGACGTCCGGGCCGGCCCGCTGGGCCGACCCGGACGTCGTCGTTCAGGCTGTCGGGACCGGGATCAGACCAGGTCGAACCGGTCGAGGTTCATGACCTTGGTCCAGGCCGCGACGAAGTCGCTCACGAACTTCTCCTTGGCGTCGTCGCTCGCGTAGACCTCGGCGAGCGCCCGGAGCTCGGAGTTGGAGCCGAAGAGCAGGTCGACCCGGCTGCCGGTCCACCTGACCTCGCCCGTGACGGCGTCGCTGCCCTCGAACGCGGTCGCGTCCTCCGAGGTCGGCTTCCACGTCGTGCCCAGGTCGAGCAGGTTGACGAAGAAGTCGTTGGTGAGCACGCCCGGGGCGTCGGTGAGGACGCCGAGCCGCGACCCCTTGTGGTTGGCGCCCAGGACGCGCAGACCGCCGACGAGGACCGTCAGCTCGGGGGCGCTCAGGGTGAGCAGGTTGGCCCGGTCGATCAGCAGGAACTCGGCCGGCAGCCGGTTGCCCTTGCCGAGGTAGTTGCGGAAGCCGTCGGCCGTCGGCTCGAGCGCGGCGAACGACTCGACGTCGGTCTGCTCCTGCGTGGCGTCCGCACGACCGGCGGTGAACGGCACCTCGATCTCGAAGCCGGCGTCCTTCGCGGCCTTCTCGACGGCGGCGCCGCCGGCCAGCACGATCAGGTCGGCCAGCGAGACCCGCTTGCCGCCGGTCTGGGCGGAGTTGAAGCTCTCCTGGATGCCCTCCAGCGTGCTCAGCACGCTCGCCAGCTGGTCCGGCTCGTTGACCTCCCAGCCGCGCTGCGGCTCCAGGCGGACCCGCGCGCCGTTGGCGCCGCCGCGCTTGTCGCTGCCGCGGAAGGAGGCGGCCGAGGCCCAGGCGGTGGAGACGAGTTCGGAGACCGAGAGGCCGGAGGCGAGGATCCGCTCCTTGAGGGCCGCGACATCAGCGGCGTCGACCAGCTCGTGCGTCACGGCCGGCAGCGGGTCCTGCCACAGCAGGGTCTCGGTCGGGACCTCGGGGCCGAGGTAGCGGGCGACCGGGCCCATGTCGCGGTGGGTCAGCTTGAACCAGGCGCGCGCGAAGGCGTCCGCGAACTCCTGGGGGTTCTCCAGGAAGCGCCGCGAGATCTGCTCGTAGACCGGGTCGATCCGGAGCGCCAGGTCGGTCGTGAGCATCGTCGGGGCGTGGCTCTTCGAAGCGTCGTGCGCGTCGGGCACGGTGCCCGCGCCCGCGCCGTCCTTCGGCCGCCACTGGTGCGCGCCGGCGGGGCTCTTGAACAGCTCCCACTCGTAGCCGAAGAGGGTCTCGAAGAAGCTGTTGTCCCAGGCCACCGGGGTCGGCGTCCAGATGCCCTCGAGGCCGCTGGTGATGGTGTCGCCGCCCTTGCCGGTGCCGAACGCGTTCCGCCAGCCGAGGCCCTGCTCCTCCAGCGGGGCGGCCTCGGGGTCGGGGCCGACGTTGTCCGCCGGGCCGGCGCCGTGGGTCTTGCCGAAGGTGTGGCCACCCGCGATCAGGGCGACGGTCTCCTCGTCGTTCATCGCCATCCGGCGGAAGGTCTCACGGATGTCGCGGGCGGCGGCGATCGGGTCCGGGGTGCCGTTCGGGCCCTCCGGGTTCACGTAGATGAGGCCCATCTGCACCGCGCCGAGGGGGGTCTCCAGCTCCCGGTCGCCGGAGTAGCGCTCGTCGCCGAGCCAGGTGGTCTCGGGGCCCCAGTAGACGTCCTCCTCGGGCTCCCAGACGTCCGCGCGGCCGCCGGCGAAGCCGAAGGTCGTGAAGCCCATCGTCTCCAGGGCGACGTTGCCGGCGAGGATCATGAGGTCGGCCCACGAGAGGCTCTGGCCGTACTTCTTCTTGACCGGCCACAGCAGGCGACGGGCCTTGTCCAGGTTGCCGTTGTCCGGCCAGCTGTTGAGCGGGGCGAAGCGCTGCTGCCCGGCGCCCGCGCCGCCGCGGCCGTCGCTGATCCGGTAGGTGCCCGCGCTGTGCCAGGCCATCCGGATGATGAACGGGCCGTAGTGACCGAAGTCGGCCGGCCACCACTCCTGCGAGGTGGTCAGCACCTCGGTGATGTCCCGCTTCACGGCCGGGAGGTCGAGGGACGTGAATGCCTCGGCGTAGTCGAAGTCCTCACCGAGCGGGTTGGCCACGGCGGGGTTCTTGGCGAGGATCTTCAGGTTGAGCCGGTTGGGCCACCACTGGCGGTTGCCGCCGCCCTGCGTGGGGTGCGCGGCCCGGCCGTGCGCCACCGGGCAGCCGCCCGCGCCCTCGGTCTTCGGGTCTACGACGATCGCTTCATGGTTCTCGGACACGGGAATCCTTCCGGCAGCGGGCGGTGTGACTGTCGGGGGGACACCCGACTCGAAGGGAGGCGGTCACGGTCACGCGCCCCACGTTCCTGCCGTACCGGACCCGTCCCCTCCCTTGGCTTACGCCGGAACTGATCCTACGATAGACAGAGTTCAAGTCAAGATGGCCCCCAAAGTCGTATCCCGTCGGAGCCCGGACGTCGCTCCGGTGACTCCGGGTATCCCTCCGAAGCTGATAGGTGAACCGACATGAGCGACCTGCTGGAGCGACTGCGAGGGCGCGGCTGGCGAATGACCTCCCAGCGGCGGGTCGTTGCGGAGGTCCTCGACGGCGAGCACGTGCACCTCACCGCCGACGAGGTGCACGCCCGTGCGACCCGGCGGCTGCCCGAGATATCCCGGGCGACCGTCTACAACACCCTCGGCGAACTGGTCTCCCTCGGCGAGGTGCTCGAGGTCACGACCGACGGGCGCGCCAAGCGGTACGACCCCAACGCCCACCGCCCGCACCACCACCTGGTGTGCTCCGCCTGCGGCACGATCCGTGACGTCCACCCGACCGGCGACCCGCTGGCCGACCTCCCCGCGGAGGAGCGGTTCGGCTTCACGGTCTCCGAGGTCGAGGTCACCTACCGCGGGTTGTGTCCGTCCTGCGCGTAGCTCCCGCTCTGGCGCCCGGACCGGCACGGTCATACCGATATGTCGATGATGAAGAAACTCTCATCATCTCTTCATGTGGCCGGTCGGGGAGCGACTCCATCGTGGTGGCATGACATTCACACACCGCATGGCGACCCTGGCCGCCGTCGTCCTGATACCCGTGGGCATCGCGGGCACGAGCTTCCTGCTCAGCGACGACCCCGCGGACCCGTCCGTCCCCTCGGAGGTCGAGCTCGAACGGGTCGGGGACGAGCAGGGCGGCGCGGACACCGGCGGTGGTGGGGAGGCGGAGACCTCGTCGCCCACCGAGCCCGCCCCGCCCCGCGAGGACGTCGTCCCGCAGCCGTCCCCTACCGAGGGATCCGTCGATGACAGCCCGGACGACGACGCCGGAGACGACGCCGACGACGACGCGGACGACCGGGGCGACGACGCCGGCGGCGACGACGGGTGAGGAGGCCGCCGGCCGCTTCCGGCTCTCGGCCCGCCTCCGCATACTCCTGTGGCTGCTGGTCGTGATGGCCGTCGCGCTGGCCACCGTGGTGCTCACCACCCGGTCGATCCTGCTGCGCGACGCCGAGGAGCGCGTCGACCAGCTCCTGGCCCAGGAGGCCTCGGAGTTCGCGAACTTCGTGGAGCACGGCCGCGACCCGGGGACCGGCCGCCCGTTCGCCGAACCGCGCGGGCTGCTGACCGTGTTCCTGGAACGCCAGTACCCTGAGCCGGCCGAGGAACTGCTCGGATACATCCGCGAGTCCCCGCGCCCCCGCGTCATCCGCCAGCCCCGTGACATCGCCTCCCGGCTGCCGCTCTACCAGGACGGCGCCTCGCTCGAGCGGATCAGCGAGGACCCGGCGAGCACCGGCACCCTGCGCCGCGACACCGGCGTGGTGCGCTGGGCCAAGGTCCGCATCGACTACGGCCCAGAACGGCCGGCCGCCGTGTTCATCGTCGCCTCCCACGACGACCCGGCCGGCGACTCGGCGGAGAACGCCGTCCGCATCCTGGTGGTCATCTCCGGCGTCGCGCTGCTGATGAGCTGCGCCGTCGGCTGGGCGGTCGCCGGCCGGATCCTCGCGCCCGTGAGGCTGGTCCGCGCCACCGCCGCCCAGCTCACCGAACAGGACCTCACGCGCCGCATACCCATCCGCGGCCGCGACGACATCTCCGCGCTCGCCGAGACGTTCAACGCCATGCTCGACCGCCTGGAACGCGCCTTCGCCGCGCAGCGCGACTTCGTCGACGACGCCGGCCACGAACTGCGCACGCCCATCACCATCGTGCGCGGCCACCTGGAGCTGATGAGCGTCGAGGAGGGGCCGGCGGCCGCCGCCGAGCGGCGCGAGACGCTGCGTCTGGTCACCGACGAACTCGACCGCATGAGCCGCATCGTCGAGGACCTGCTGCTGCTCGCCACGGCGGAACGCCCCGACTTCGTCCGCGCCGCCCCGGTCGAACTCGCCGAGCTCACCGCCGACGTCTTCGTCAAGGCCCGGGCGCTCGGCGACCGCCGCTGGGAGCTGCCCGAGGTCGCCGAGCACGAGGTGGCATTGGACGCCCAGCGCGTCACCCAGGCCATGGTGCAGCTC
>NZ_JBHXFJ010000091.1:0-22741 GCF_042722465.1 Streptomyces sp. NPDC127098 | reverse complement strand
TTTTTTGGTGTGGGGGGCTGTTTTTTGTTTTTATGTGCGGGGGGCGGGGCGGGGGGGGGCCGCGCCGCGGTGCGGGGCCCTGCGGCCGGTGGCCAAGGCCAAGCGCCAGCGGTCACGTACGGGACGGCTTCGTGCCGCGCCCCCAGGACATGCCCCAGCCGTACAGCCGGTCGATCTCCGACTGGAAGCCAAGCACGTACTTGACCTCCCGCCGCGCCACCAGCTGGCCCTTGTGGTGTTCGATCAGCGCCACCGCGCACGCCTTCGCCTGCGGGACCGCGTCCGTCAGGCCGACCTCGATGTTCTTGCCGTCGGCCGCGACCAGCGTCACCACCACGTCGGCGCGCGCGAACGCCTCCGAGCCGTCGTAGATGTAGACGAAGACCAGCAGCCGCTTGAACTCGTCCTTGTGGTCGAGGTTGACGTAGATCTGCTCGCCGGAGGCCGTGCCGAAGCGGTCGTCGCCGCTGAGCTTGACGTACGGCGGGTCGTTGAAGTCGCCGAGCAGGCCGCCCACCGACTGGACGACGCCCTTGCTGCCGTCCTTGAGCTCGTACATGACGGCCAGGTCGAAGTCGATGGTGGCCACGCCCTGCGAGTGGCCGAGTATCTCGGCCGGCTTGAAGATCTCCAGCGGGTGCCGCCACTCGAAGCGCCGGCCGCCACCGTTCAGGTCGGTGCTGCTGCGCATGCGCCAGGAGAGGTCGATCCGCAGGGTGCCGGTGTCCGCGCCGGGCGCGGTCAGCGGGGCCGTGGGCCGGCGTCTGGTCAGCTCGGTGGCGTAGCTCGACATTCCGCCCACCGTGTCGAACTTCTGCTCGGCCGCGCCGCCCAGACGCAGATACGACCACAGCGACGCCATGGCTGCCCCCTCGGGAAGATGTCCGTACGCCACGGGGCGGGCGGTCGGGCCGGCGTTCGCCGGGCCGTGACCATCCCGCCCCGCTTTATGGTTTCCGCGTCAGTCGGCGGCTCACACCCCGGTGCTGACCGGTTTCTGTTCGGAGCCGTTGCCGGAGTCGCCGCTCGCCGCGTCCAGCCGGTTGGCGCGGACCGAGGACCAGAAGGCCGCCGCGATCAGGCCGACGCCGACCAGGCCGGTGACGACCTCGGGCAGGTGCCAGCGGATGCTGATCAGCAGCATCACGGCCAGCGCGCCGATGGCGTAGTGCGCGCCGTGCTCCAGGTAGCGGTAGTCGTCCAGGGTGCCCTGGCGGACCAGGTAGATGGTGAGCGACCGGACGTACATCGCGCCGATACCGAGGCCGAGCGCCATCCAGAAGATGTGGTTGGTGATGGCGAAGGCGCCGATGACGCCGTCGAAGGAGAAGGACGCGTCGAGCACCTCGAGGTAGAGGAAGAGGAAGAACGCGGCCCGGCCGGCGAGGCCGACGGCCGACGGGTCCTTGCCGGCGCGCTTGGCCTCCTCCTCGGCCTTCTCCAGGGCCTCGTCGGCCTTCTCCTCGTCCTCCTCCAGGCGGTTCTCGAAGTAGCCGGAGAGGCCGCCGACGATGAGGTAGGTCAGCAGGCCGGCGAGGCCGGAGAGCAGCACCGTCTCGGTCTTGTCGACGTGCGCGCCGCCGTGCTGGTACGCCTGGTGGGCGACGGTGGTGGCGGTGAGCAGCAGCGCGGCGATGGCGACGCCGACGGAGAAGGCGTCGATCCTGCCCAGCTTGGCGAGCGGGCGCTCGAGCCACTTGATCCAGACGACGTCCCGCTCCTCGAAGATGAAGTTGAGGAAGATCATCAACAGGAACATGCCGCCGAAGGCCGCGATCGACGGGTGGGCGTCGGTGACCATCTCGGAGTACCGGTCGGGGTCGTCGAGGGCGAGTTCGACGGCCTCTATGGGACCGACACCGGCGGTGATCGAGACGATGACGACCGGGAAGAGGAGCCGCATGCCGAAGACGGCGATGAGGATGCCGATGGTCAGGAAGATCTTCTGCCAGAAGGCGTTCATCCGCTTCAGCACGCCGGCGTTGACGACGGCGTTGTCGAAGGAGAGCGAGATCTCGAGGATGGAGAGGATCGCCACCACGGCGAAGCCCTCCCAGCCCCAGAAGTAGAGGGCCAAGAGCAGACCGGCGATGGTGACGCCGAACGACCAGCCAAAGGTTTTCAGTAGCACAAGAAGTCCAGTCTCCCGCGCGGGGCCGCGGATATGCAGGCGAACATGTCAGACATTGACCCCGTAGTCCAGGGCGATCCCGCGCCGACCCGTCGGGTCGTGGCGGTTCTGTGCCCCTCCGTCGGCCTGTTTGGTGGTGCGAACACAGACGTCGGAGACCGGCGCGGCGCGACGCCGACCGGCCCCCTGGTGATGGACGGGCACGGGAAACGCGCTGACCGAGTCGACTCCCCCGTTGGCCACTCGTTCTTCACTCCTTCCACGTGAGGCCCCAGGGCCCCACGCCGCACACGCGTTCCAGCCGGTCGCTACCCAGGACCGGCGGTGGGCTCACAGCCCCTTGAGGGCCGTGACGTAATCGTTCAGATCGCGGGCGTCCGGCAGACCGTTCACCACGGTCCAGCGGACGACGCCCTCCTTGTCGATGACGAAGGTGCCGCGCACCGCGCAGCCCTTCTCCTCATCGAAAACGCCGTAGGCCCGGGAAACCTCCCCGTGCGGCCAGAAGTCCGACAGCAGCGGGTACTCGAGGCCCTCCTGCTCGGCGAAAACCCGCAGCGAGAAGGGGGAGTCGTTGGAGACGGCGAGCAGCTGCACGTCGTCGTTGACGAAGGTGGGCAACTCGTCGCGCAGGGCGCACAGCTCGCCGGTGCAGACGCCGGTGAACGCGAACGGGTAGAAGAGCAGCACGACGTTCTTCTCGCCCCGGAAATCGGAGAGCGAGATCGTCTGGCCGTGCTGGTTCTTCAACCGGAAGTCGGGAGCTGGCTGGGCGGGCTCGATGGCCATGGGCGCGTAATCCGTTCCTCTGGCGAGGGTAAAGTGACGCCGCCCAGCCTACGACGAGGCCCCCCGCGGGCATTCCGACCCCCGGGGAGCGGACGCGCCCGCGCCGGTCCTGAGCTACTTCTTGCCGGCCGCCTTGGGGGTCACGAGCCGGCTGGCCGACCAGTCACGGCCGGCGCTGAAGGTGCTCGTCTGGGCGAGCCCGGCGGTCTGGGCCGCGTCGCCGATGTCGCTCGGCTCGACGTGGCCCGGCCGGCCGGTCTTGGGCGTCAGCAGCCAGACCGGGGCCCCCGGGTCGATCATCGTGGTGGCGTCCACCAGCGCGTCGGTGAGATCGCCGTCCTCGTCCCGGAACCACAGCACCACCGCGTCGGCCACGTCGTCGAAGTCCTCGTCGACGAGTTCCTCGCCCGTGATGGCCTCGATTCCCTCGCGGAGCTCCTGATCGGTGTCGTCGTCATAGCCGAGCTCCTGGACCACCTGTCCGGCCTGGAAACCCAGCCTCGCGGCGGGGTTGGTCCGCTCCTCCGCGTGGTCCGCGGTCGCGCTCACGGATTGCTCCTGTCCTGTGTCGGAAAAGTACGGGTAGGCGCGCGCGTGTGCGCGGCTTGGGCCGTAGTCCACACGTGCGGGGCGGATCGCGCAAGTACCCGGCGTCCGCGCCTGTCCAAACGTTGACGACTTGGGCGCTTCGCCCGACCCCGCCCCGGGGGCGCGCGGGGCGGCCCGGCCGGTCACCCGCCACGGAACGTGGCGTGATCTGCGCCATAGCTCCGCGAACGGGTGTTCGCGGCCCGGATCGGGCGGGGGCGTAGGGTGGCGGGTCGGCGACCACAGTCGTCGAGCCGCTTTTGTAGGGATCGGAAGAAGATCGCCGACGATGATTACCGCCTAGTAGAGATGACGTTTCGCCGTCAGCGGTACACGATGGAGGCGGCGCGACACAGCAGAGCAGACAACTCACAGTGAAGGAACAGCGTGGCTTCCGGATCAGATCGCAACCCGATCATCATTGGCGGCCTTCCCAGCCAGGTCCCGGATTTCGATCCTGAGGAGACTCAGGAGTGGCTCGACTCGCTCGACGCCGCCGTCGACGAGCGAGGCCGGGAACGGGCCCGCTATCTCATGCTCCGCCTGATCGAGCGCGCCCGTGAGAAGCGGGTGGCCGTGCCCGAGATGCGCAGCACGGACTATGTCAACACCATCGCGACCAAGGACGAGCCGTTCTTCCCCGGTAACGAGGAGATCGAGCGCAAGATCCTGAACGCGACCCGCTGGAACGCGGCCGTGATGGTCTCCCGCGCTCAGCGGCCGGGCATCGGGGTGGGCGGCCACATCGCCACCTTCGGCTCCTCGGCCTCCCTGTACGACGTGGGCTTCAACCACTTCTTCCGCGGCAAGGACGGCGGCGACGGTGGTGACCAGGTGTACTTCCAGGGTCACGCCTCGCCCGGCATCTACGCCCGCGCCTTCCTGCTCGACCGGCTCTCCGAGCGCCACCTGGACGCGTTCCGCCAGGAGAAGTCCAAGGCGCCCTACGGCCTGTCCAGCTACCCGCACCCGCGGATGATGCCGGACTTCTGGGAGTTCCCCACGGTCTCCATGGGTCTGGGCCCGATCTCCGCGATCTACCAGGCGCGGATGAACCGCTACATGCATGCGCGCGGGATCGCCGACACGTCGAAATCGCACGTGTGGGCCTTCCTCGGTGACGGCGAGATGGACGAGCCCGAGTCGCTCGGCCAGCTGTCCATCGCGGCGCGCGAGGGCCTGGACAACCTGACCTTCGTGGTCAACTGCAACCTCCAGCGCCTCGACGGCCCGGTCCGCGGCAACGGCAAGATCATCCAGGAGCTCGAGTCCGTCTTCCGCGGCGCCGGGTGGAACGTGATCAAGCTGGTCTGGGACCGCTCCTGGGACCCGCTGCTCGCGCAGGACCGGGACGGCGTCCTGGTCAACAAGCTCAACACCACCCCGGACGGCCAGTTCCAGACGTACGCCACCGAGACCGGCGGCTACATCCGGGAGAACTTCTTCGGCGGCGACCACCGGCTGCGCGCCATGGTCGAGAACATGACCGACGACCAGATCCTGCACCTGGGTCGCGGCGGCCACGACCACCGCAAGGTCTACGCGGCGTTCAAGGCGGCCAAGGAGCACCAGGGCCAGCCCACGGTGATCCTGGCCCAGACGATCAAGGGCTGGATGCTCGGCCCGAGCTTCGAGGGCCGCAACGCCACGCACCAGATGAAGAAGCTCACGGTCAGCGACCTGAAGCACTTCAGGGACCGGCTGCACCTGCCCATCCCGGACAGCGAGCTGGAGTCCGGCCTTCCGCCGTACTACCACCCGGGCCGGGACTCCGAGGAGATCCAGTACATGCACGACCGCCGGCGCGAGCTCGGCGGCTACGTGCCGACCCGCGTCGTGCGGGCCAAGCCGCTGGCGCAGCCGGACGACAAGACGTACGCGGCGGTCAGGAAGGGCTCCGGGCAGCAGCAGGTCGCCACCACCATGGCGTTCGTGCGGCTGCTGAAGGACCTGATGCGGGACAAGGAGATCGGCAAGCGGTTCGTGCTGATCGCGCCGGACGAGTACCGCACCTTCGGCATGGACGCGATGTTCCCGTCCGCCAAGATCTACAACCCGCTCGGCCAGACCTACGAGTCGGTCGACCGCGACCTGCTCCTGTCCTACAAGGAGTCGCCGACCGGTCAGATGCTGCACGACGGCATCACCGAGGCGGGCTGTACGGCCTCGCTGATCGCGGCGGGCTCGGCGTACGCCACGCACGGCGAGCCGCTGATCCCGGTCTACGTCTTCTACTCGATGTTCGGCTTCCAGCGGACCGGCGACCAGTTCTGGCAGATGGCCGACCAGATGTCGCGCGGTTTCGTGCTGGGCGCGACCGCCGGGCGTACCACGCTCACCGGCGAGGGCACCCAGCACGCGGACGGCCACAGCCAGCTGCTGGCCTCAACCAACCCGGGCTGCGTCGCCTACGACCCGGCCTACGGCTATGAGATCGCGCACATCGTCAAGGACGGCCTGCGCCGGATGTACGGCGAGGGCGCGGAGGACGTCTTCTACTACCTCACCGTCTACAACGAGCCGATCCAGCAGCCGGCCGAGCCGGAGGACGTGGACGTGGAGGGCATCCTCCGCGGCATCCACCTGCTGAAGCGCGGCGAGGCGGGCACCGTCCCGGCGCAGATCATGGCGTCCGGCGTGGCCGTCCCGTGGGCCCTGGAGGCCCAGCGGATCCTCGCCGACGAGTGGGGCGTCAAGGCGGACGTGTGGTCGGCCACCTCGTGGAACGAGCTGCGGCGCGACGCGGTGGAGGCCGAGGAGCACAACCTGCTGCACCCGGAGGAGGAGCAGCGCGTGCCGTATGTGACGCGCAAGCTCTCGGGCGCGGAGGGTCCGTTCGTGGCCGTCTCCGACTGGATGCGGTCGGTTCCCGACCAGATCGCGCGCTGGGTACCCGGCACGTACCAGTCCCTCGGCGGCGACGGCTTCGGCTTCGCCGACACGCGTGGCGCGGCGCGGCGCTTCTTCCACGTCGACACGCAGTCGATCGTGCTGGCGGTGCTGACCGAGCTGGCCAAGGAGGGCAAGGTCGACCGCGGCAGCCTGAAGCAGGCGATCGACCGCTACCAGCTGCTCGACGTCTCGGCGGCGGACCCCGGCTCGGCCGGGGGCGACGCGTAACGCTGGCCGCTCCGGCCTGGGCGGGTGGTGTGGGCTTCCCCACCCACCCGCCCTTCCGCTCCCGCAGGGACGCCAGGCGCTCCGCGCCGAGGCTTTTCCCCCACCCACCCGTCTACGCGCTCCGCGCGGTGCACGGCCTGACGGCCGAGTCCGCGGCGGCTGCGCCGCCGGGCGCCCCCGGCGCTTCGCGCGGGGGTTTTCCCCACCCACCCGCCCCTTTTTCCGCGCTGCGCGCGGTGCACGGCCCGGCGGGCCGGGGCCTGCGGCGGCTGCGCCGCCGGGCCACCCGGCCCCTCCGCCGCGCGAGGCCACCTGCCAAGGGCGGGTGGGTGGGCGCGGCCCCGCACGGCCGCCAGGCCCGGGCACCAGGCGCGCGGAGCGCGCCGGTGACCCGGGCCTAGCGGCCACCGCACCCGCACAGCGCCCAGCGAAACCGCAGGGGGGCCACGGAGTGGTCGTGCGCGCCCCGTATGATGGCGTGGCAGTGCTGAAATTTCGTCCCGTTCCACGCCCTAAGTCCGGTCTTCTGCCGACCACCGCACGGCGCGTCCTGCTACCGCTGGCGGTGGTGTTCGTTGTGCTGGTGACCGCCGGTTGGCTCTCCAGCCGTGCCGAGCCGCCGCCCGATGCCTACGAGCAGGAGTTGAGCGCCTGGGAGCGCGGTCATGCCGCCGGTGAGCCGCTGCCGGAGCCGGACACTTCGCCGGCCCGGGTGGCCGACTTCTTCGCCGGGCTCACCACCGCCCAGCAGCGGCGCCTCGCGGAGCGGTATCCACTCGTCGTCGGCAACCTGTCGGGCGCCCCCGTCCAGCTGCGCTACGAGGCCAACCGGCACGCGCTCGCCGAGGCCGTGGCGGCCGAGCGGGCCAGGATGACCGACGAGCGGCTCTCCCCCGCCGGGCAGCAGGAGGCCGGGCGTCGGATGCACCGGTTCGAGTCGATGCTGGCCGAGGGCCGGCAGATCCTCTCCTTCGACCCGACGGGCCGCGGTCGGGCCGCCGAGGTGATGGGGGACCTGGAGACGGCGGACCGGATCTCCGTCGTGGTGCCCGGCGTCGACTCCGGGCTGCTGAACTTCGAGCGCACCGCCCGCAGGTACTCCGCCCCGGTCGGCATGGCCGAGGCGTTGTACGAGGAGGAGCGCGCGGTCGGCGGCGAGTCCACGGCCGTGATCGCCTGGGCTGACTACGACTCGCCACCCACCATCGCCATGTCGGCGGCCACCGCCGAGCTCGCCACGGCCGGCGCCGACCGGCTGGTCGAGGCGGTCGGCGCTCTGCCGGGCGAGGCGCCGGTGGCGCTGTTCTGCCACTCCTACGGCTCGGTGGTGTGCGGGGTGGCGGCCTCCGAGCTGACGGAGCGGGTGACCGACATCGCCGTGGCCGGCAGCCCTGGCATGCGTGCCTCGGGCGTCGGTGACCTGGACACCTCGGCCCGGGTCTGGGCGATAAGGGCGGACGACGACTGGATCGAGGACGTGCCGCACATGGAGATCGGCCCGATCGGCTTCGGCCGGGACCCGGTCACCCCCGCCTTCGGGGCGCGGCTGCTGGACGCCGGTGACGCCGAGGGGCACAGCGGTTACTTCTCCCCCGGCGAGGCGAGCCTCACCAACCTGGCGCGGGTCGGGGCCGGCGCCGTGGACGACGTGACGTGCGCCCCCGGGGTGCGGTCATGCGCCCCGATCGACCCCTGTGCCGCTCACGCCACATGACCGACGGATTGTGACAGGAACACACCCATCCGAGGGAAGTCATTTCGTCAGTCCCGGCGCATACGATGACCCGCATGGGTGATGTGCTGGCCGGAATCCACTCCACTTGGGAGTTCGACACCGACTCCGTGCTCATCCGCTTCGAACGGGGAATGCGCACACCGAAGCTCTTCCAGGTGCTCGGCGAGCGCCGTATCCCCTACGAGGCGTTGAGCTCGGTGGACCTCATGCCCGGACCGCGCAAG
This sequence comes from Streptomyces sp. NPDC127098, assembly GCF_042722465.1. Lineage (NCBI taxonomy): Bacteria > Bacillati > Actinomycetota > Actinomycetes > Kitasatosporales > Streptomycetaceae > Streptomyces > Streptomyces sp. NPDC127098. Next base: position 14,154 of record NZ_JBHXFJ010000091.1, on the reverse strand, counting down.
GGCACGGTGGTGCTCCACGCGGTCCCGCGGCTCGGGGCCGATCCGCTGCTCGACGCCGCCGCGGGACAGCTACGCGCGTCCGCCGACCCGTACCGGCTGCTGCTGCCGGTGGAGCGCGAGACCCTCGCCGACTACTACGCCACCGAGCTGCGCTCGGCGCTCGGCCCGCGCGCCGACGAGGCGGCCGACGAGTACCTGGTGCCGGCCCCGGCGGCGCCCCTGCAGTTCAAGGCGTACGACGGGAAGGTGTCGTTCGACGGCTCCGTCGTCTCGTTCCGCTGGTTCTGGACGGGCGCGTCGTCCGCCAAGTGGAAGGCCGGTGACCAGTCGTTCCAGGTGGCGGAGCTGGCCGAGGTGGAGTGGCGCTCGCCCGAGATAGCCGGCGGCCACCTGCGGCTGCGGCGGCGCGGCAAGGACGGCAAGCCGGTGGACGGGGAGGGGCCGGCCGACCAGGATCCGGCGGCCGTGGTCTTCGGCCTCGGCTACGGCCTGGTCCATGAGTCGCTGCCGCTGGCCGCGGCCGTCCTCGAGGCGGTCCGGGCGGCCGAGCCGGCGGGTTCCGTTCCGGCCCACCGCAACCACCGGGCCGACCCCAAGGACATCGCGGACCGCATCCGCCACCTCGGCGAGCTGCACTCGGCCGGCCTGCTGACGGACAAGGAGTTCGCCTCGAAGAAGACGGAGCTCCTGGCCGAGCTGTGATCCGTTCCGCGCCCATGCGCACGGCCCCCCGGCGGGTGCCGGGGGGCCGTGGGCGTGGTGCCCGGTGTCGCTCGGACGTCGCTCAGTCGCGGGAGGCGGAGCTGAAGGTCATGTCGGCGTAGCGGTCGCCCGCCACCTTGTCGGCGAGGGCGTCGAGCGAGGCCGTCTCCTCCGCCGTCAGGGTGATCCTGGTCGCCGCCGTGTTCTCCTCCACCCGGGTCCGCCGCCGGGTGCCGGGGATGGGGACGACCGGCAGCCCCCAGACCTCCGCCCGCTGCTGCACCCAGGCCAGGGCGATCTGGCCAGGCGTCGCGTCGTGCGCGGCCGCGACGGACCGCACCTCCTCCACGAGCGCGCGGTTGGCGACCGCGTTCTCGCCGACGAACCGGGGCTGCTGCCGCCGGAAGTCATCGGAGCCGAGGTCCTTGGTGGCGTCGGTGAAGGAGCCGGTCAGGAAGCCGCGGCCGAGCGGCGAGTAGGGGACGAAGGCCACGCCGAGGTCGCGCGCCGCCGGGACCGCGGAGCGCTCCACGTCGCGGGAGAACAGCGACCACTCGGACTGCACCGCCGCGATGGGGTGGACGGCGTGCGCGGCCCGCAGCTCGGCGCCGGTGACCTCGCTGAGGCCGAGCCAGCGCACCTTGCCCTCGGCGACGAGCTCGGCCATGGCGCCCACGGTCTCCTCGATGGGCACGTCGGGGGCCTTGCGGTGCATGTAGTAGACGTCGATGACGTCGACGTCGAGCCGCCGCAGGCTGGCCTCGACGGCCTCCCGGATGTACGGGGGGTCGTTGCGGATGAGCCGCCTGGTGGGGTCGGCGGGGTCCAGCTGGAGCGCGAACTTGGTGGCGATGGTGACCTCGTCACGGTGCGCGCGGAAGAACGGCGAGAGGAACCGCTCGTTCTCGCCGGCGCCGTAGAAGTCGGCCGTGTCGTAGAAGGTGACGCCGAGTTCGAGCGCGCGGTCGAGCGTGGCGCGCGCCTCGCCCTCGTCCGTCGGCCCGTAGGCGAAGCTCATGCCCATGCAGCCCAGGCCCTGGACGCCGACCTCGGGACCGCCTTCGCCCAGGCGCACGGATTCGATGCTGGTGGTGTCACTCATGCGGGGTGTAGCGCCCTTTCCGATACCGCGGTGGCCTCCGCGTAGAAGTCAATCTTGAAGTTGAGCACGGCGAGAGTGTCCCGCAACTCGGCGATCCGCGCCTGCACGCTCTCCCGCGTGGCACACAGCAGCGCGCGCCGTTCGTCGAAGGTGTGCTCGCCCGCCCGGACGAGCTCGGCGTAGCGCACCATGTCCGCCACCGCCATCCCGGTGAGCCTGAGCTTGCCGACGAAGGCGAGCCAGTCCAGGTCGCGGTTGGTGTAGCGCCGTTGGCCGGTGTGCGAGCGGTCGATGTGTGGCATCAGGCCGATGCGCTCGTACCAGCGCAGGGTGTGCGCGGTGAGCCCGGTGTGGGCTGCCACCTCGCTGATGGTGTAGCGGTCCTGCCCGTCCGGCCGCGGATGCGGGCGCTCCACGGAGACACAGGTGTCATCGCGGACGGCGTCGTCGACGCGCTCGTCGCCAGGACCTGGTGATGTCAGTCGCTGGGTCAGGGTCATACCGAAACGCTATGTTCTTGGAGTGCGCTCCAAGCAAGCCTCGACCGAGAAAACCGGAAAACCTCGCTCCACTCTTCACACTGTGGGGCCGTTCGCCTACAGCGCGTCCAACGCCCCCTGCCGGAACCGGCGTCCACGGCGTGGGCGATAGTCTCGGCAGCATGCGAAGCCTGGAGTTGATCGACGGTTGGCCGGTGGGGACGGCGGCGGCCGGCGTGGTCACCGCGGACGGCCGGCGCGCGGCGCGCGGCCCGGTGGACCGCCCGTTCCCGCTCGCCTCCGTCACCAAGCCGCTGGCAGCCTACGCGGTGCTGATCGCGGTCGAGGAGGGCGCCATCGATCTCGACGAGCCGGCGGGCCCGCCCGGGTCCACGGTCCGCCACCTGCTGGCGCACGCCTCCGGGCTCGCGTTCGACGAGCACCGGGTGATGGCCGAGCCCGGCACCCGCCGGCTCTACTCCAACGCCGGCTTCGAGGTGCTCGGCGACCACGTCGCCAAGGCCACCGACATGCCGTTCGCCGAGTACCTGCGCCAGGCGGTGTTCGAGCCGCTCGGCATGGCCGCCACCGAGCTGACCGGCTCCCCCGCCTGGAGCGCCACCTCCACGGTCGACGACCTCATACGCTTCGCCGCCGAGCTGCTCGCCCCGCGGCTGCTGGCCCCCGAGACCCTGGCCGAGGCCACCTCCGTGGTCTTCCCAGGGCTCGCCGGCGTCCTGCCCGGCTTCGGCCACCAACGCCCCAACGACTGGGGGCTCGGCTTCTCGATCCGCGACCACAAGTCCCCGCACTGGACGGGCGCCACCTCCTCGCCGGCCACTTTCGGCCACTTCGGCCAGTCCGGCACCTTCCTGTGGGTCGACCCGGCCGCCTCGGCGGCCTGCGTGGCCCTCACCGACCGCCAGTTCGGCCCCTGGGCCGCCGAGGTCTGGCCCCCCTTCACGGACGCGGTGCTCGCCGAGCTCACGCCGAACGGCTGAGCGGCCGAGCGGCCGAGCCGCTGAGCTGCTAGTCGGCGCGGGCCAGCAGGCGGGCCTGCGGCACCCGGGCCGACAGGTCGCGCACCACGTGGGTCTCCACGACGAACCCGGCCTCGGCCAGCAGCGCGGCGACCCGCTCGACCGGCAGCCAGTAGATGTCGAGCGCGATCCCCTGGTGGCCGTAGCCCTCCGTCCTGTGGTGCCGCCGGTCCCCGACGTGGAAGGCCAGCTGGAGCCAGCCACCGGGCCGCAGCACCCGGTGGAGGTCGGCGAACGCCGCCGGCAGCCGCCCGGGGGGCAGGTGGATGATCGAGTACCAGGCGAGCAGCCCGGCGAGCGAGCCGTCCGGCAGGTCGAGGTCCGGCATCGCCCCCTCCGTGAAGCTGATCTCCGGGTGGTCGCGGCGGGCCATGGCCAGCATCCCGGGTGACGGGTCGATGCCGGACACCTCGAGCCCCAGGCCGGCCAGATGTCCGGTCACCCGGCCCGTTCCGCAGCCCACCTCGACGACCGGGCCGCCGCCGGAGGCCCCGACGCGGGAGGCGAAGTCCCCGAGGAGGGCGCAGTCGATCGGGTCGTCGGCGATCGGCGGCACGAACGCGTCGTAGGCGGCGGCCACGGTGTCGTAGGTGGTGCGGGTGCCGGTCAGGGCGTCGTCGTCGGTCATGGAGCGCCACCGTAGCCGCCCGGTCCGACAACGGGCGGCCACGGGGCGTTCACCAGGGCTGTCGGAAGGGGCGGAAGCCGGTCGCCGCGTAGAGGATCGCGGCCATCCGCCAGCAAGTCGCGGCCGGTGACCGCCTACGGATGATCTTCCCGAGACGTTCCATGTCACCACTGACGGGCGTACCCGACGGCGCTTGGTCTCCGGCGGGCACTGGCAGCCCACCGACGTGATCGCCGTATGGGGCTGATTGACTTTCCCACCATGCTGATCGGTGCACGTGACGTCGAGGTGTTCGAGGGCGCCAGGGCGCGGTTGGAGGCGATCGCGTACCGGCTGTTGGGGTCGGCGAACGATGCCGAGGACGTCGTGCAGGACACGTTCCTGCGTTGGCAGGCCGCTGACCGGGAGCTGATCGAGACGCCTGAGGCGTGGTTGACGAAGGTGCTTACCAACATCTGCCTCAACCGGCTCACCTCGGCGCGGGCCAGGCGGGAGACCTATGTCGGCCAGTGGCTGCCCGAGCCGGTGTTCGCCGGGGACCGGATGCTTGGCCCGTCCGACACGGTCGAGCAGCGTGAGTCGGTCTCGATCGCGATGCTCACGTTGATGGAGCGGCTCTCGGCCAAGGAACGTGTCGTGTACGTGCTGCGTGAGGCGTTCGGTTACTCGCACGGCGAGATCGCCGAGGTGCTCGACCTCACCGAGTCGAACTGCCAGCAGATCTACCGGCGGGCCAAGCAGCACCTGGCCACCGACCGGCGTCGGGTGGAGGTCGACGCGGCCGCGGCACGCAAGATCGTCGAGGAGTTCCTCGCCGCGGCACTCAGTGGCCGGACGGACGCGCTGGTGCGGATGCTGACCGACGACGCGGTCCATATCGGTGACGGTGGCGGCGTGGTCTTCTCGCTGCCGTCGCCGATCGCCGGTGCGCTGCGGGTGGCGAGGTTCCTGCGTGGTCTGGTCGAGCCAAGCGAGGCCAAGTGGGCGATGATCGGCGGCCAGCCGGTCCTGTTCGCCTCGGTCGCCAACGGCATGCCGGCGCTGGTGCTGGTGGTCGGCGACCGGGTCGCCACCGTCGTCTCGCTGGACGTGGCCACCGACGGCATCGCGGCCTTCCACACCCAGGCGAACCCCGCCAAGCTCGACCGCGCGACGCGCCAGTGGGCGACGGTCGAGCACGGAGAACCGCTCGCCGACAACTGGTGACCTGGATCACAGGTTTCTGCTGTCAGGTTTCGCGCCGCTGTCCGGTTCAGGGAGCAACACCAGCCGGACAGGAGTGAGAGAAACCATGAAGCACCAGATCGTCGTACTCGGGGCCGGATACGCCGGAGCCAACGCCGCCGCACGCCTGGCCAAGCGACTGCACCCCGCCGACACCGAGATCACTCTCGTCAACGCCGACGCCGAGTTCGTCGAGCGGGTCCGCATGCACCAGCTCGCGACCGGCCAGGACCTGAAGCCCCGCGCACTGACCGACGTCTTCGCGGGCACGGGCGTGCGGGTGCGGCAGGCACGGGTCACCGCCGTCGACGCCGAACACAGGACCGTCGCGGTCGTCGACGCCGACGGCCCCGCCCAGATCGCCTACGACACGCTCGTCTATGCCCTCGGCAGCACCGCCGCTGACCACGGCGTCCCCGGTGTGGCCGAGCACGCCCACTTCGTCGCCGACAAGCAGTCCGCACTGCGGCTGCGCGCACGGCTGGCCGACCTCGCCGCGGGCGCGACCGTGCTCGTCGTCGGTGGCGGCCTCACCGGCATCGAGGCCAGCACCGAGATCGCCGAAGCCCGGCCGGACCTGCGGGTCTCCCTCGCCACCCACGGCGGCCTCGGCGACTGGCTGAGCGAGAAGGCCAAGGGCCACCTGCGCGCGGCCTTCGACCGGCTCGGCATCACGCTGCACGAGCACACCGACATCGCGCGCGTCGACCCGACCGGCGCGCTCACCACCGACGGCAGCACGATCCCGGCCCAGGTGACCGTCTGGACGGCCGGCTTCGCCGTCCACCCCATCGCCGCGGCCACGACCCTGCGGGTTTCCGCACGGGGACAGATCGTCGTCGACGACACGATGCGGTCGGTCTCGCACCCCGACGTCTACGCCGTCGGTGACGCCGCGCTCGCCCCGGGCGCGAACGGCTCGCCGCTGCGGATGTCCTGCGCCTCGGGCGTCCCCAGCGCGTACCAGGCGGCCGACGCGATCGCCGCCCGGCTGACCGGGCGCCAGCTCCCCCAGAACAAGATCGGCTACACCGCGCAGTGCATCAGCCTCGGCCGCCGCGACGCCGTCGTGCAGTGGGTGACCCCGGACGATGAGCCCAAACCGTCCGCGGTCACCGGCAAGATGGCCGCCCGCATCAAGGAGTTCATCTGCAGGAGCGCGGCCTGGAGCATGTCCCACCCGACCTCGATGCTCCCGACCCGCCGCCGCCACACCGTCCCCGCCGACGAGCCCGTCGCGATCACCTCATGACACTCGCGTGGCCCCCGGTGTCCGGGGCGACGACCTGGCGACTCCGGTCGCCGAAGGGCTTGGTCCACCACGGCCTTACCGCCCGGCCGACCGTCTCTCCGGCAAGGGCCCGGCACACGGGGATCAGGCGTCGGTGCCCGGGTCGTCGAGCCAGGGACCGCCCAGGTCGTCCTCCGTGATGTAGGAGCAGTAGGTGTAGACGTAGTCGGGGTCGAGCTGGTCGCTCTCGGCCAGCTCGCGGGTCGGCTCGTCGGGCGAGCTGTGCAGGAAGTAGTAGTCGCCGGCGGGGAGTTCGACCGTGACGGTCGGGTAGTCCAGGTCGGCGGAGCAGGCCGCGTCGCCCGGGTCGTCCGGGTAGACCTCGCAGCCGTCGCAGCCGTCCAGGGTGCGGGATCCCGTCAGTGGGCCGGTGAACAGGAACTCCAGGGCGTAGGGCGAGTCGTTGCGGAGCTCCAGCGTCACCGAGCCCCCGCCCGCGGTGCCCGGCTCGGGCGGCAGCTCGGCGCCGGCCTCGGGGAGGTGGGCCGCTATCCGGGCGGCGATCAGGATGTCGCCGGCCCGCTCCGCGCGCCGGTGGTCCGGGTGGTCCTCGACCAACTCGCCGAGCACGCCGTCCGCCTCGCCGAACCGCCCGGCGGTGAAGTGGTCCGTGCCGCACCGGTAGAGGCCCTCCGGCACGGTCGCCGCGCCCTCCTCGGCGAGCGTGCTGAACTCGGGTCCTGGGAGCCGGCCGAACAGGCCGTTGAGCGACCGCAGCCGGGTCAGCGCCTGGCACGGCTCGGCCCCGCCGACGGCGTCGGTGGCGGCGGCCTGCAGCTCGCCGAGCTCGCCGGGCAGCGCACCCGCGTACTCGGAGTCCGGGTACTCCGCGAGCAGTTCGGCGAGCGGCTCCGCCGCGGAGCGCGCGCCGGCCTCCTCGGCGAGCCCCAGGCCGCAGCCGTGCAGCGGCTCAGGCAGGTCCTCCCCGGCCCGGCCGGCCAGCCGCCGCGCCTCGGCCTCGTCCAACTCCCCGGGCAGCGCCCGGAAGAACCACAGCGGGTCGAGGGCGGCGCACCAGTCGCCGCCGGAGCCCTCCGCGGTGGCCCGCTCGTAGAGGGAGTCGAGCCGGCCCGGCACCTCGCCGGCCGCGTCCGTGTCCGGGTGGGCGGCGCGCACCGCCAGGTACTCGTCGAGGGCCGAGCGGTAGCCGGGCTCCGCGTCCGCGAAGTCGGCCGCGACCACCGCCTCCGCCACCAGCCGGTCGGCGGCGGCCAGCCGCTCGCCGAGGTCGCTCTCCAGGGCCCGCCGCTGGGCGTCCGCGAAGGACACCGCGCCGGCGACCGGCAGCGCGAGCAACAGCACCCCCGCCGACGCCGGCACCCAGGCGAGGCGCGGGCCACCCAGCGTGGGGGGCCGGCCAAGACGCCAACCGTCGACCGCCGTCAACAGCGCGAGACCCGCGAAGAGCGCGGGCCACGCCCCGGGGACGCCCTCCGCCGTGGCCGGCAGCGCGGCCCACAGCAACGCGGCGGTGGCCGTCAGGCTCGGCAGGGCGCGGAGCCACCGCCGCAGGTAGAGGTAGCCGAGGCCGAGGCCGCCGAGGTTGAGCAGCGCGGCGGTGAACGCGACCCGCCCGTCCCTCGGCATCCCGACCGTCGGCGGGCGCCCGGGCGGCGGCGGCACGGGAGGCGGCGCGTCGAACGTCGGCGGTGACGCCGCCCTGGGCGGGGTGGCCGCCGGGGTCGCTTCGTCGCGGTCTTCGTCGCTCACGTCGATCTCCCCGGGGTGGGTTCTGGTACGGGGGTGATGCCCCGTCATCAGTGTGCGTCACCACACTGACAGTGAGCGGCCGAGCGTCGGTTCCCCCGACCTCGGGCGGATTTCGGCCGATTCTCAGCCGGAAAGATCCCAGACCAGCAACTCGGCATCGCCGGCGGCCCGCGCCGCCGGCTCCCCCGCCCCGGACAGCCGGGCCGCGTCCCCGGCCGTCAGCGCCACCGCGGGCCCGACACCGGTCAACTCGACGGCGCCGCTCGCCACATGGAGGTAGCCGGGGCGGCCGCCCGCGACCACCGCCCGCTCGCCGTCGCGCAGCCGCCGCACCCGCAGCACGGCCGGCGTGCGGGGCAGCGCGTAGGGGACGCCGTCCCCGAGGCCGCGCACCACGTCGTAGGCCGGCTCGCCACCGGGCTCGGTGGGGATCAGCCACATCTGGAGGAAGCGCAGCGGTTCGGGTCCTGCGTTGCGTTCCACGTGCCGCACGCCGGTGCCGGCCGTCAGACGCTGCAGGTCGCCGGGGCGCACCACGGTGGTCGTGCCGTCCTCGTCCTCGTGCGTGAGCTCGCCCGTCAGCACCCAGCTGACGATCTCGACGTCCCGGTGCGGGTGGGCGGGGAAGCCGGCGCCGGGCGCGAGCCGCTCCTCGTTGCAGGCGGTCAGCGGCCCGAAGCGGACGTTATCCGGGTCGTAGAAGCCGGCGAAGGAGAAGGCGTGCCTGGTGTCGATCCCGGCGGCCGGATCACCGCCCCGATAGCGGTCGGCGGCCCGCGTCACCCGAAGCATGCGCCTACGGTATCCGTCCGTGAACCCGTCGCGCGGTGGTGACCCCCGCCTGGTATGAGTGGGTGGGAAATGAGGCAGGCTGGTCCCGTGTCCGATGCCGATGAGATGGCCGAAGCTGAGAAGGCCGATGAGAAGAAGGCGCACCTCGCCACCGTGCGCCGCCTCGAGCAGTCCTCGGGAAAGCTGGCCGCCGCCGCGATCGCGCGGATGGACGAGCAGTTGTCGTGGTACCGCGCGATGCCGCCGGAGAACCGCTCCTGGATCGGCCTGGTCGCCCAGGCCGGCATCGCTGCGTTCATCGAGTGGTTCCGGCACCCGGACACTCCACAGGCGATCAGCACCGACGTCTTCGGCACCGCGCCGCGCGAGCTGACCAGGGCGATCACGCTGCGCCAGACCGTGGAGCTGGTGCGCACCACCATCGAGGTGGTGGAGTCCGCCGTCGACGAGTTGGCGCCGCCCGGCGGGGAGTCGACGCTGACCAACGCGCTGCTGGTGTACTCGCGGGAGATCGCCTTCGCCACCGCCCAGGTGTACGCGCAGGCCGCCGAGGCGCGCGGCGCCTGGGACGCGCGCCTGGAGTCGCTGGTGGTGAACGCGGTGGTGTCGGGCGAGGCGGACGAGAGCGACGTGTCCAGGGCGGCGGCCCTGGGGTGGAGCTCGCCCGACCACGTGACGGTCGTGCTCGGCAGCGCGCCCAACGGCGACAGCGAGCTGACCGTGGAGGCGATCAGGCGGGCCGCGCGGTACGCCAAGCTCCAGGTGCTGACCGGGGTGCTCGGCAAGCGTCTGGTGGTGATCGCGGGCGGCAGCGACGACCCGGTCGCCGCCGCCAAGTCGCTGATCGGCCCGTTCGCCTCGGGCCCCGTGGTGGCCGGGCCCGTGGTGGGCGACCTGCTGGCGGCGACCCGCTCCGCGCAGGCGGCGGCCGCCGGCCTGCGGGCCTGCGCGGCCTGGCCTGACGCGCCGCGCCCGGTCCTCGCGGACGATCTGCTGCCGGAGCGCGCCATGGCGGGCGACCCGGCGGCCCGCCGGCTGTTGGTGGAGGAGATCTACAGACCGCTGCAGGAGGCCGGCTCCGCGCTGCTGGAGACGCTCAGTGTCTATCTGGAGCAGGCCAGCAGTCTCGAGGGCGCGGCGCGGATGCTTTTTGTGCATCCCAACACCGTCCGGTACCGCCTGAGACGTGTGACTGATGTCACCGGATGGCCCCCTTCCGATGTCCGCTCGGCCTTCACCCTGCGCGTCGCGCTGATGCTCGGGCGGCTCGCCGACGCCGACTCACGCGCCTGACCTTCACCCACCTGGCTTTGTACGGGAGCTACAAATCCCTCGACTGTTCTTCGTTCTTGCCCCCACCGGCGGTCGACCCGGTGCCCGGGAGAGAGTGAGAGGGTGCTTGTACTCGTCGCTCCCGGCCAGGGTGCCCAGACGCCCGGCTTCCTGAATCCGTGGCTCGAACTCCCGGGTGTGTCCGACCGCCTTGGCTCCTGGTCGGAGACCGCGGGGCTCGACCTCGTCCACCACGGCACCGTGGCCGACGCGGAGGAGATCCGCGACACGGCCGTGGCCCAGCCCCTGTTGGTGACCGGCGCGCTGCTGTCGGCGGCCGCGCTCTTCGACGGCGACCCGGCGGGCCCGGCGGCCTCGGTGGGCGCCGTCGCCGGGCACAGCGTCGGCGAGCTGCCGGCCGCCGCGATCGCGGGGGTCCTCACCGAGGAAGAGACCATCGCGCTGGTGCGGCAGCGCGCGACGGCGATGGCCGAGGCCGCGGCCGTCACCGAGACCGGCATGTCCGCGGTGCTCGGTGGCGACCCGGAGGAGGTCGCGGACCACCTCGCCCGCCTCGGCCTCACCGCGGCCAACAACAACGGCGGCGGCCAGGTGGTCGCGGCCGGCACCCTCGAACAGCTGGCGGCGCTCGCCGCCGACAAGCCGGCCAGGGCACGCGTCGTCGCGCTCAAGGTGGCCGGCGCCTTCCACACCGAGCACATGGCGCCCGCGGTCGACGCCATGCGCACGGCGGCCAAGGGACTGAACCCCAGGGATCCGGGCATCCGTTTCGTATCCAACGCCGACGGCGAGGTCGTCGCCGACGGCCAGGAGATCGTGCGTCGCCTGGTGACCCAGGTGTCCAACCCGGTCCGCTGGGACCTGTGCGTGGAGACGTTCCAGCGGCTGGGCGTCACCGCCCTGATCGAGCTGTGCCCGGGCGGTACGCTCGCTGGTCTGGCCAAGCGCAACCTCCCCGGGGTGGAGCGCGTGGCCATCAAGAGCCCGAACGATCTCGACGCGGCCCGCGAGCTGATCGCCGCCCACCGCACGGCATCCGCACCTGCCGCAGAAGCCGCCGAATAGGAGCAGTGGAATGGCCACACTGAGGGTCGGGAAGGGTGCGCCCTACGCCCGTGTCATGGGCGTGGGCGGCTACCGGCCGACGAGGGTCGTCCCCAACGAGGAGATCCTGAAGTACATAGATTCCTCCGACGAGTGGATCCGCTCGCGCTCCGGGATCGTGACCCGGCACTGGGCGGACGAGGACGAGACGGTCGCCGAGATGGCGCTCGCCGCCTCGGGCAAGGCCGTCGCCGACGCCGGCATCACCGCCGAGCAGATCGACGCGGTCGTGGTCTCCACCGTCTCGCACTTCCTGCAGACGCCCTCGGTGGCCACCGTGATCGCCCACCGGCTCGGGGCCGGCAAGCCGGCCGCCTTCGACATCTCGGCGGCCTGCGCCGGCTTCGGCTACGGCCTGACCGTCGGCAAGGGCCTGATCGTCGACGGCAGCGCGGACCACGTGCTGGTGATCGGCGTGGAGCGGCTGTCCGACCTCACCGACAAGGAGGACCGCTCCACCGCGTTCCTCTTCGGCGACGGCGCGGGCGCCGTGGTGCTGGGCCCGTCCCAGGAGCCGGCGATGGGCCCCACGGTCTGGGGCTCGGAGGGCGACAAGGCGGACGTCATCGCGCAGACCGTGCCGTGGGACCGCTTCCGGACCGGCGACCTCGAAGGGCTGCCGGTGGACGCCGCGGGGAAGGTGAAGTTCCCCGCGCTGCGCCAGGAGGGCCAGACGGTCTTCCGCTGGGCGGTCTTCGAGATGGCCAAGGTCGCCCAGCAGGCGCTGGACGCCGCCGGCATCACCGCCGAAGACCTGGACGTCTTCATTCCGCACCAGGCCAACATGCGGATCATCGACTCGATGGTGAAGACCCTCAAGCTGCCGGAGCATGTCGCGGTCGCGCGTGACATCGAGACCACCGGCAACACGTCCGCCGCCTCCATCCCGCTCGCCATGGAGCGGATGCTGGCGACGGGACAGGCGAAGAGCGGGGACACCGCCCTCGTCATCGGCTTCGGGGCGGGTCTGGTCTACGCCGCGACGGTCGTTACCCTCCCCTAAGCAAGGTCCGAACGGATCCCCCCGGATCACCACCCAGCGGTACCCCACCGCAACACACTGAAGGAGCGCCGCAATGGCTGCCACCAAGGAAGAGATCATCGAGGGTCTCGCCGAGATCGTCAACGAGATCGCCGGCATCCCCACCGAGGAGGTGACGGAGGACAAGTCGTTCACCGACGACCTCGACGTCGACTCGCTGTCCATGGTCGAGGTGGTCGTCGCCGCTGAGGAGCGCTTCAGCGTCAAGATCCCGGACGACGACGTCAAGGGCCTGAAGACGGTCGGCGACGCCGTCACCTACATCTTCGACCACCAGAGCTGACCTGACCGTACCTGCGCCTGTCGCCACCCTCGGGGTGGCGGAACCAGACCATTCCCCCCGACAAGCGGAGTAGAAATCCCGTGAACGCGAGCAATCGATCGGTGGTCGTGACCGGCGTCGGCGCGACCACCCCGCTGGGTGGCGACAGCGCGACGACCTGGGAGGGCCTGCTGGCCGGCCGGTCCGGCGTACGCGCCCTGACCGCCGACTGGGCGGCCGACCTGCCGGTGAAGATCGCCGCCACGGCGGCCGTCGACCCGCTCGACATACTGCCCAAGCCGCTGGCCCGCCGCCTGGACCGCTCGGCGCAGTTCGCGCTGATCGCGGCCCGCGAGGCGTGGGCCGACGCCGGCTTCACCGCCAAGGCCGGCGAGGACGGGGGGGTGGAGCCGACCCGGCTCGGGGCGGTCATCGCTTCCGGTATCGGTGGCGTCACCACCCTGCTCGAACAGTACGACGTGTTGCGTGAGAAGGGCTCGCGGCGGGTGTCCCCGCACACCGTGCCCATGCTCATGCCCAACAGCCCGGCGGCCAACGTCGGCCTTGAGGTCGGCGCGCAGGCGGGCGTGCACACCCCCGTCAGCGCGTGCGCCTCGGGCGCGGAGGCCGTCGGCTACGCGGCGGAGATGATCCGCACCGGCCGCGCCGACGTGGTGGTGGCGGGTGGCACCGAGGCCGCCATCCACCCGCTGCCGATCGCGGCGTTCGCCAACATGATGGCGCTGTCCAAGAAGGAGGGGGCACCGGAGCTGGTGTCCCGGCCCTACGACACGGGCCGCGACGGCTTCGTGCTGGGCGAGGGCTCGGGCGTGGTGGTCCTGGAGTCGGCCGAGCACGCGGCGCGGCGCGGCGCCCGGGTCTACTGCGAGCTGCTCGGTCAGGGCCTGTCGGCGGACTCCCACCACATCGCCCAGCCGGAGCCGACCGGCCGCGGCATCGCGGCGGCGATGACCAACCTGCTGGAGAACACGGACCTCAAGCCGGAGCAGGTCGTCCACCTCAACGCGCACGCGACCTCGACGCCGCTGGGTGACGTGGCCGAGATCAAGTCGCTGCGGCGGGTGCTGGCCGACGACCTGGACCACGTGGCGATCTCGGCCACCAAGTCGATGACCGGCCACCTGCTCGGCGGTGCCGGCGGCATCGAGACGGTGGCCACGGTGCTGGCGCTGCACCACCGGGTCGCGCCGCCGACGATCAACGTCGATGAGCTCGACCCCGAGGTGGACGCGGACGTCGTGCGGGACGAGCCGCGCCAGCTGCCGGGCGGCACCATCGCGGCGATCAACAACTCGTTCGGCTTCGGCGGGCACAACGTGGTGCTGGCCCTGCGGACGGTCTGACGACCGTTGGCGTGTTTCCGAGCCGCCACCCGGCTGACGCCGGGGGGCGGCGCGGGCCTCCGTGGGTTACCCCGTTCCTGGAGGGGCCCCCGCCGGGGGTGCCCCGGGCGGGCGGGGGCCC
>NZ_JBHXFJ010000090.1:0-23432 GCF_042722465.1 Streptomyces sp. NPDC127098 | reverse complement strand
TCTCGTCGCGTAGTACCTCGTAGACGTAGTCGGCCTTGCTCATCGGTTGGCGGTGGCCCTCGGCCGGCCCGGGTGACTCCATCACTGCCCCTCGAATTCGCGTTCCCCGACCAGCCAGTATCCCGTGCCGAACCGGCGCCGTGACCCCCGGCGTCGGCAACCGCTCTCCAACTTCCGTCGGCTCGAAGGGCGTTGACGTGTGCATGGCCCGCCGTTAGCATCCGCCTCGCTCGTGGAAAGCGCTTTCAGCACGGCCCATGTCGACCACGGAGATGAAGCATGAGACTGAGAGCCCTGATCGCGTCCGTCGCCCTGCTTGCGGGTGCCGCGGCGGCCCTGCCCGGCACCGCCGCGGCCGCCGCCGGCGGTGATCCCGGTGTCCAGGCCACCGCCCTCTACGTGTCGCCGAGCGGCAACGACAGCAACGCCGGCACGCTCGCCGCGCCCCTGCGGACGGTGCAGCGCGCGGTCGACCTGGCCGTGGCCGGCGACACCATCTACCTCAGGGGCGGCACCTACGCGCCGAGCACCAACATCCAGCTGAACAAGAACGGCACCGCGAGCCAGCCCTTCACCATCACCAACTACAACGGCGAACGGGCCGTCATCGACGGCGAGAACATGCCCCACACCCCCGCCCCCGTCGACGGCAGCATCCCGCGCCCCGAGCGCGGCGCCGTCCACATCGAGGGCGACTACTGGCGGCTGATCGGCCTGGAGATCATCAACGGCCCCTACGGCATATTCGGTCTCGACACCAACAACAACCTCTTCGAGCGCCTCGTCACCCGGAACAACTACGAGAGCGGACTGCACCTCCAGGGCGCGTCCAGCAACAACCAGATCATCAACCTGGACAGCTACGGCAACCGCGACCCGCGCAACAACGGCGAGAGCGCGGACGGCCTGGCCATCAAGGAGGGCTCGGGCAGCGGCAACGTGGTGCGCGGCGCCCGGCTGTGGAACAACTCGGACGACGGTTTCGACGCCTGGGAGTTCCTCTCCCCGATCACCATCGAGTCCAGCCTCGCCTGGGGCAACGGCTTCAACCGCTGGAACCTGCCCGACTACACGGGGGACGGCAACGGCTTCAAGCTCGGCGGCGGCGACGAGGACCTGCCGGCGGCGCACGTCACCCGCAACAGCATCGCCTGGGACAACGCGGTCGGTGGCTTCATCGACAACGGCAACCCGGGCCGGCTGGTGATCGAGCGCTCCACGGCCTGGCGCAACGGCGGCACCGGCTTCAACTTCAGCCGGTCGAGCAGCACCCTGACCGCCAACCTCGCGGTGTCCAACGGCACCAACGTGTCGCTCGGCTCCACCTCCGGCGGCAGCGGCAACTCCTGGAACCTCGGCGGCAGTTGGTCCTTCGTCAGCACCGACCCGGCCACCATCACCGGGCCGCGGCAGTCGAACGGCGCGATCCCGTCGTCCACCTTCCTGCGCCCGTCCAACGGCGCGAGCGTCGGCGCCCGGTTCTGACCGCACCACACCACACCGCACCGCCCCGGCCGGCACCCGAGGGCCCCGGCCGGGGCGGTGGTTCACTCCGCGCGGCCCGGCGCCGGCAGGTAGTCGAACCAGTCGAAGTCCGCGCTGCCCCGGGTGGCGTACATGCCGACCACCCGCCCGGTGAAGCCGGTGGCGACCTCGGTGGAGAGATAGCGCCCGTCGAGCTCGGCGAGCCGCACCGGCTCCGCGGCCTCGCCTGGCAGCACCGAGAAGGCGAGGGTGTCTGGGCCCGTCGCCCGCACCCCGAGCGGCTCGCCGGTCAGCTGCTCGGCGGCGGTGACGGTGGGCGGCAGCACGTCGTGGGTGCGGACGTCCACGACGAGGGTGAGCGGCCCGGGTGGCACCGGGTGGCGGGCCACGCACTGGCCGAGCGGGCCGATGCGGGCGACGACCCGCGCCTCGCCGTCGGCGACCTCCAGGTCGTAGTGGTGGGCCTCGTCGAGCCGCACGGAGAGACCGGCCCTGGCCGCGCCGGGGTCGAGGTGGGCGCTGATCCGGCACTCCGGGTGCTGCTGGCGCCGGCCGACGAAGGTGTACCCGGGGCGGTCGAGCGTCTCCCCGGTGGCGGTGAGCCGGAGCCAGCCGGGGCGGTCGGTCGTCGACCAGGAGCCGTCGCGGCGTTCACGCGGCGAGACCCAGACCGGCGCGAGCCCGGGCGTGTCGAAGTCGTCCCTGACGGGCTCGGGCTCCAGCGGGTGCAGGGGGGAGGGGGCCGGGTGCCGCTCCTCGACCGGGCCGACGACCGGCCAGCCGTCCACCCAGCGCACCGGCGTCAGGAAGGTCTCCCGGCCCAGCACGTGGAAGTTGGGGGTGTGGCCCCGTGGTCGGGTGGCCAGCAGCGCCATCCACCAGGCGCCGTCTGGCGTCGTGACCAGGTCGGCGTGGCCGGTGGACTGGATCGGCCGGTCGGTGGCGGAGTGCGACAGGATCGGGTTGGCGGGGGCCGGCTCGAACGGGCCGCGGGGCGAGCGGGCCCGGGCGATGGAGACGGCGTGCCCGCGCTCGGTGCCGCCCTCGGCGATCAGCAGGTACCACCAGTCGCCGATCCGGTACAGGTGTGGCGCCTCCGGGTACTGCAGCCCGGTGCCCGACCAGAGTTCGAAGGGCCCGTCGAGCACCGCGCCGGTGTCCGGGTCGATCCGCGCCAGCCTGATCCCGCCGTCCGAGTAGGCGCACCAGCAGGAGCCTTCCTCGTCCCAGGCGATGTCGGGGTCGATGCCGGGCACGTCGACCCAGACCGGCTCCGACCACGGGCCCTCGGGCCGCTCGGCGGTGACCAGGAAGGTGCCCCCGCCGGCCACCAGCGTGGTGATCATCCAGAACCGCCCGTCGTGGTGGCGGAGCGTGGGCGCGTAGATCCCGCCGGACGCGGCGGTCTCGGGTGGCAGCCGCAGCTGCGACGGGCGGTCCAGGACGTTGCCGAGTCGGCGCCAGTGCACCAGGTCGCGGCTGTGGAAGAGGGGGACCCCGGGGAAGTACTCGAAACTCGAACAGGCGAGGTAGTAGTCCTCGCCCACGCGGCACAGGCTCGGGTCGGGATGGAACCCGCCGATGACCGGGTTCTGGTAGCTGCTCACCGGACCACGATCGTCAACAGTGATCGCCCGCGCAAGAGTTGTTAGCTTCCGAGGGATTGACTTTGTTAATTCACCGGCCTAACACTCGCCTTCCCCGGGCGAGTACGCCCATGCCCCGAGGATGAGGCAGGCGATGAGAGACAACCGATCGATCGAGTCACGACGCGTCCATCGGCGCCGGACGCCGGCCCTGGCCGTCGGCGTCACGGCGCTGGCGCTGCTCGCGGCAGGCTGCGGTGGCGGCGGGAACGGCGGCGGGGGAGGTGGCGCGACGCCCGCCGACACCCTGGTGGTGGCCGGGCAGACCGGCGACTACATCCGGAACTTCAACCCGTACTCGCCGACCCTGATCGAGGGCCCCGGCACCATCTTCGAGTCGCTCTTCTACTTCAACGTCGCCAGCGGGGCCGAGCCGGTGCCCGTGTTGGGCACCGAGTACGCCTGGAACGAGGACGGCACCGAGCTGTCCATCACCCTGCGCGAGGGCGCCACCTGGTCGGACGGCGAGGCGTTCGACGCCGACGACGTCAAGTTCACCTTCGACATGATCGCCTCCGACGTCGTGCCCAACACGGTGGGCTTCCACGGCACCACCGAGGTCGTCGACCCGACCCACGTCGTCGTCACCTTCGACGGCCCCTCCTACATGGAGGGACCGCAGCTCCTCGGCAAGACCTGGATCGTGCCCGAGCACATCTGGAGCGGCATCGAGGATCCCAACACGGACACCATCTCCGAGCCGGTCGGCACCGGGCCCTACACGCTCGGCGACTTCAAGGGGCAGGCGTTCACGCTGGACGCCAACCCCGACTACTGGGGCGGCGAACCGGAGCTGGCCCACGTCCAGTACCGCGCGCTGGCCGGCAACCAGGCCACCACGGACGCGCTCGCGGCCGGCCAGATCGACGTCTACAGCGGCCCGGTCCCCGACATCGCCAACGTCGAGGAGGACTACCCTGGCTACTCGGCCATCACCGTGCCGATGAACCAGATGGTCCTCGACACCTGTGCCAACGCCGACCTCGGCTGCACCGGGCCGCAGACCGACCCCGCCGTCCGCCAGGCGCTCTACTACGCGATCGACCGCACCCAGCTCAACCAGTTGGCCTTCCAGAACACGGCGAGCGCCATGTCGCCCGGCTTCGCGCTGCCCGAGCGCGACGCGGCCTACGTCTCCGACACGTTGGAGAACGAGACCGTGCCGATGGAGCCCGATCTGGCGCGGGTCGACGAGGTCCTCACCGACGCCGGCTACACGCGCGAGGGTGACGGGGTCTACGCCAGGGACGGCGAGCCGCTCGCCCTGACCGTGACCGTGGTCACCGGCTGGACCGACTACATCACCGCGCTCGAGACGCTGCGGGAGCAGCTGCTGCCGGCCGGCATCGAGCTGACGGTCGCCCAGGTCTCCTGGAACGAGATGTCCGACGCCCGGTCCCGCGGCGACTTCGAGCTGGTGATCGACTCGCTCTACCCGGGGCCCGCGCCCGACCCGTTCTACATCTACAGCTACTTCTACGGCACGGAGAACACCGCCGAGGTGGGGGAGCGCGCCGACACCAACTACTCGCGCTACTCCAACGCCGAGGTCGACGAGGCCGTGGAGGCGCTGACCCAGCTGAACCCGGAGGACATGGCGGCGCGGATGCCCTACTACGACGCGATCCAGCAGCGTATCGAGCAGGACATGCCGTACATCCCGATCCTCACCGGCGGCACGACCACGGAGTTCCACGCGGCGAAGTTCGACGGCTGGCCGAGCCAGGAGGACCTCTACGCCTTCCCGGCGGTCTGGAGCCGTCCCGACCAGTCGCAGATCTACATGAACCTGGCACCCACCGGGGAGTGACCCCCGCCGCCCGGCCCGGCCCCCGCCCGATCCCGGCGGGGCGCCGGGCCGTGGCGTGTCACGCGGCGGCTAATCCCAGACGACGACGTTGCGGCGCACCGGCACCGAGGTGGGGTCGGTGGCGAACAGCTCGGGGGAGTGCGCCCGGATGCTCTCGATGTCGCTGAACACCGCGCGCAGGTGGGTGCGCATCGCGGTGCGGGCCAGGCCCGTGTCGCCGGCCAGGACCGCTCGCAGGATCTCGCCGTGCTGCTCGGTGAAGACGGCCGGCGCCGTCGCCTGCAGCCCCAGCCGCCTGGCCCGGTCCAGATGGCCCTTGGCGGCCGCGACCGTGGTCCAGGCGCTGCCGTGCCCGCTCAGCCGCAGCAGCCCCTGGTGGAAGGCCTCGTCCAGCTCGAAGAACTCCTCGATTCCAAGGCCCGGTTGACGCTGCCGCGCCACGTTCTCGCGCAGCTCCTCGACCAGCGCCGGGTCCAGCGGCTCCGGCAGGTCGTCGAGCGAGGCCAGCTCGACCGCCTCCCGCAGGAACTGCGCGTCGGCGACCTGCGTCGGGTCGACGCGGGAGACGAAGGAGCCGATCTTCGGGAAGACCTGCACCAGGCCCTCCTGCGCGAGCAGGATCAGGCTCTCGCGGACCGGGGTCCTGCTCACCCCGAGCGCGGCCGCCAGCTCGTTCTCCGAGAGGGCGGCGCCCGGTGGCAGCTCCAGGGTCAGGACCATCTGGCGCAGCCTGGTGTAGATGGTGCGTCGCGAGGTCCGCCGCCCGTTCGTCTGAGCCATGGGCCCCATCGTATCGGCAGGACAACCATTGCCACACTTCGCGACAGGTGCTTGTATACATGCACTGTCCGACCGGCAAGGAGAAGGGCCGCCGTGAGTACGATCGAACGCGCCGAGGTCTTCGTCGCCTCCCCGGGGCGCACCTTCGTGACCCTGCGCATCACCACCTCGGACGGGGTCACCGGACTCGGCGACGCCACCCTCAACGGGCGCGAACTCGCCGTCGCCAGCTACCTGCGCGACCACCTCGTCCCGCTGCTCGTCGGCCGCGACCCGGCCCGCGTCGAGGACATCTGGCAGTACCTCTACCGGGGCGCCTACTGGCGGCGCGGCCCGGTCACCATGACCGCCATCTCCGCCGTGGACACCGCCCTGTGGGACATCAAGGGCAAGACCGCCGGCCTGCCCGTCTACCAGCTGCTCGGCGGCCGGTCACGGGACGGCGTCCTGGCCTACTCGCACGCCAGCGGCACCGACGTGCCCGCCCTCCTCGACGACGTCCAGCGCTACCTCGACCTCGGCTACCGCGCGGTGCGCGCCCAGGCGGCCGTGCCCGACGTCGGCGGCACCTACGGCGTCCGCAAGGGCGCCATCTACGAGCCGGCCGCCACCGCGCTGCCCGAGGAGCAGCCCTGGGACACCCAGTCCTACCTGACCTTCGCCCCCACCTACCTGGAGGCGGTCCGCGACCGGTTCGGCTTCGGCTTCCACCTGCTGCACGACGTCCACCACCGGCTGACCCCACTGGAGGCCGCCCAGTTCGGCAAGCGCGTCGAGGACTGCCGGCTGTTCTGGATGGAGGACCCCACCCCCGCCGAGAACCAGGAGGCGTTCCGGCTCATCCGCCAGCACACCACCACGCCCATCGCCGTGGGCGAGGCGCTGACCTCCATCTGGGACGTCCAGCACCTCATCACCGAACAGCTCGTCGACTACGTGCGCACCACCGTCGTGCACGCCGGCGGCCTCACCCACCTGCGCCGCATCTTCGACCTCGCCGCGCTCTACCAGGTCCGCACCGGCTCGCACGGCGCCACCGACCTCTCCCCGGTCAGTCTCGCCGCCAACGTCCACCTCGACCTGGCCGTGCCCAACTTCGGCATCCAGGAGTACATGGGCCACGCGCCCGAGACCGCCGAGGTCTTCCACGGCGGCGTCACCTTCGCCGACGGCATGCTGCACCCGGCCGAGGAGCCCGGGCTCGGCGTCGAGTACGACGAGCAGGCAGCCGAGCGCTTCCCCTACCAGGCCCGGTACCTGCCCGTCGCGCGGCGCCTCGACGGCTCGGTGCACGACTGGTGACCGGCACCGCACCGCCCCTGCTCGGCCGCGCCGCCCTGCGTCGGCTCCCGCCGGAACGCCGCCCCCTCGTCGACCCGGCCGCCCTGCGCACCCGCGTCGTCCACCTCGGGCTCGGCGCCTTCCACCGCGCCCACCAGGCCCTCTACACCGAGCGGGCCGCAGCGGACACCGGGGAGCCCTGGGGCATCGCCGCCGTGGCCCCACGCTCCCTCGACACCGTGCGCGCCCTGCGCGCCCAGGACCACCTCTACTCGCTGACCGAACTGCACCCCGAAGGGGCCGGCCCCCGGGTCGTCGGCGCGCTCACCGAGGCGCTCGCCATGCGGCCCGACGCGGCCCGCGTCGACGCGCTGCTCGCCGACCCCGAGGTCACCGTCGTCACCCTCACCGTCACCGAGAAGGGCTACCACCGCGCCACCGACCCCGCCAGGACCCCGGCGCTCGACACCACGGACCCGGCCGTCGCCGCCGACCTCGCCGCCCCGGACACCGGCCGGCTCACCACCGTCGTCGGCCGGCTCGCCGCCGGCCTCGCCGCCCGGATGCGCGCCGGAGCCGCCCCCATCACCGTCGTCTCCTGCGACAACATGGCCGACAACGGCGCCGTGCTCGCCGCCGTCGTCAGGGACTTCGTCGCCGCCTCCCGCTGGCCCGACCGCGCGACCGTGCTGGACCGGCTCGCCGAGGCCGTCACCTTCCCCGCCACCGTCGTGGACCGCATCGTGCCCGCCACCACCGCCGCCGACCGCGCCGCCGCGGCCGCCGCCCTCGGCGTGTGGGACGAGGCGGCCGTGGCCGGCGAGCCCTACCTGGCCTGGGTCCTCCAGGACGCCTTCGCCGCCGCCCGCCCCCGGTGGGAGGCCGGCGGCGCCCTCCTCGTCCCCGACCCCGCGCCCCACCAGCTCACCAAGCTGCGGCTGCTCAACGGCTCGCACTCCGCGCTCGCCTACCTCGGCCTCGCCGCGGGACACACCACCATCGACGAGGCCATGGCCACCGACTGGGGAGCACCCCTGGTCCTCGCCCTGTGCGCCGAGGTGGCCCCCACCCTGCCCCCCGAAGGCCCCGAACCCGCGGCGTACGCCGCCGACCTGGTGACCCGCTTCCGCAACCCGGCGGTCGGCCACCGGCTCGACCAGATCGGCTCCGACGGCTCACTCAAGCTGCCGGAGCGCTGGCTGCCCGTGCTGCGCCGACTGCGCGCCACCGGCACCCCGACCCCCCTCCTCGAACTGGCACTCGCCGGCTGGGCGCACGCCACCCGCCCGCCCCAGCCGGCCCCCGACCCGGCCGCCGCCGCCCTCGCCGACTGCTGGCGCCCCGCCGCGCCGGCCGCCGCCACCGTGGCCGCGCTGCTACGGACCATCGGCGCGCCCGACCTCGCCGAGGACACCGCGCTCACCACGGCCGTCGCGGCCCGGCTGCCCGCGATCGCCGCCGGACGCGTCGAGCTCTGACGCCAGGACCGCCCCCGTCCCCCTCCCCACAAGCGCCACAGAACAACGGAGTTCCCCGATGACCACCAGCACCACCACCACGGAGCCCACCGGGCCCGTGCGGCGGACCACCAAGGACCTCACCAGAGCCGCCGTCTCCGGCTGGCTCGGCACCGCCATGGAGTTCATGGACTTCCAGCTCTACTCGCTGGCGGCGGCCATCGTCTTCAACAAGATCTTCTTCCCCGACGTCAGCCCCGCCATCGGCCTCATCGCCGCCATGGCCACCTACGGCGTCGGCTACGTGGCCCGCCTCGCCGGCGCCGTCTACTTCGGCCGCATGGGCGACCGGATAGGCCGCAAGAAGGTCCTCGTCATCACCATCGTCATGATGGGCGTCTCCACCACGCTCATCGGCGCCCTCCCCACCTACGCCTCCATCGGCATCCTGGCGCCCGTCCTGCTGGTCGCGCTCCGCCTGGTCCAGGGCTTCGGCGCCGGCGCCGAGATCGCCGGCGCCACCGTGATGCTCGCCGAGTACGCGCCGACGCGCCGCCGCGGCCTCATCGCCTCGCTCGTCTCGCTCGGCACCAACTCCGGCACCCTGGCCGCGTCCGGGCTCTGGGCCATCCTGCTGGCCGTCCTCAGCGAGGACCAACTGCTCTCCTGGGGCTGGCGCCTGCCGTTCCTGCTCAGCTTCCTGCTGCTGGTCTTCGCCGTCTGGCTGCGCCGCAGCCTCAAGGAGAGCCCGGTCTTCGAGGAACGCCCCGACGTCGTGGACGGCGTCGCCATGACCCGCGGCGAACTGGAGGACACGGCCAGCCGCGAGGAGACCGGCACCCTGGAGGCCGGCCTGCGGCAGCGCAAGGGCAAGGCGTTCTTCCTCGCCCTCGGCCTGCGCTTCGGCCAGGCCGGCAACTCGGGACTCGTCCAGACCTTCCTGGTCGGCTACATCGCCACCAACCTCGACTTCGAACGCTCCGTGCCCACCGACGCCATCCTCTACGGCTCGCTGCTCGGCTTCCTCACCGTGCCGGTGATCGGCGTGCTCGGCGACCGCTTCGGCCGCCGCCCCCTGTACATCGCGCTGACCCTGCTCACCACCGCGCTGGCCTTCCCCCTGCTGCTGCTCATCGCCCACGGCGGCGCCGCCGCGGTGATGCTCGGCATGATCGTCGCCCTCAACCTCGGCGTGCTCGGCCTGTTCTCCCTCGAAAGCGTCACCATGGCCGAACTCTTCGGCTCCCGCACCCGGTTCACCCAGCTCGCCGTCGCCAAGGAGATCGGCGGCGTGCTCGCCACCGCCATCGGGCCGGTGCTCGCCGCCACGCTCACCGCCGTCACCGACAGCTGGTGGCCGATCGCCGGAATGCTCGTCGTCTACTCGCTCATCACCCTGGTCTCCGCCCTCCTGGCGCCCGAGACCCGCGGTCGTGACCTCGTCCGACTGGAGGACGCCGTATGAGAGCCGTGGTCGTGCACGGTCCCGGAGACCTGCGGATCGACGAACGACCTGACCCGGTACCGGGACCGGGCGAGGTGCTGATCGCCATGGAGTGGGGCGGGATCTGCGGCTCCGACGTGTCGTACTTCCGGCACGGCGCCTCCGGCACCGCCCGGCTCAGCCACCCCATGGTGCTCGGCCACGAGGTCGCCGGCCGGATCGCCGCCCTCGGCCCCGGCGTCACCGGGCTCGCCCCCGGCCGGCCGGTCACCGTGCACCCGGCCGAGCCCGTCGGCGACCAGCCGCTGCCCGACCGGATCGCCGGCCGCACCAACCTGCACGCCAGGGTCCGGTACTTCGGCTCGGCCGCCTTCGAACCGCACACCGACGGCGGGTTCAGCGAGTACCGGGTGGTCCGCGCCCACCAGACCCGGCCGCTGCCCGACGGCGTCAGCACCGAACACGGCGCGCTCGCCGAGCCGTTGGCCGTGGCCACCCACGCCGTGCGGCGGGCCGGCGACCTGCGCGGCAGGACCGTCCTCGTCAACGGCGCCGGACCGATCGGCGCCCTGGTCGTCGCCGCCGCCCGCCACCACGGCGCCGGCACCGTCGTCGCCGCCGACCTCGCCGCCCCCCGGCTCGCCGTCGCCCGCGCCATGGGCGCCGACGAGACCCGCGACGTCTCGCGCGAACCCCTCCCCGAGGACGTCGAGGTGGTCTTCGAGGCATCGGGCGCGCCCGCCGCGCTCGGCGCCGTCCTGCGCGCCACCGCGCGCGGCGGCACCCTCGTCCAGGTCGGCAACCTGCCGGGCACCCCGGCGCCGGCCGCCCTCGGCGAGCTGGTCACCAGGGAGATCACCTGGATCGGCTCCTACCGCTTCGTCGAGGAGATCGACGACGCGCTGTGCGCCATGCGGGACGGACTCGACGTCTCCCCGGTCGTCAGCCACCGCTTCGCCATGGCGGACGCGGCCACGGCCCTCACCGTCGCCGCCGACCCGGCGGCCGGCTTCGGGAAGGTGCTGCTGCGCCTGGACGAAAGCCGGTGACCCACGTCTGCGCCCAGGGTCCGAGGGAGAACCCGTCGCCCGCCCGCCGGACCTCCACGGCACCCGCGCCACCGAAGTGCGCGGGGACGAGCAACTCCCGCTCGTCGGCGGCCCGACCGAGGATCCGACGGCGACTGGCCACGGCCTGCTCAGGGGCCAGGCAGGCGCTGCTGTTGCAGCAGGGCTCGATGATCTGCACCGGGCTGTGCAGGAGATCCCCGACGAAGACCGCCCGGTCGCTCCCGGACGCGAGTCGCAGCACGGACGAGCCGGGCGTGTGGCCGGGCGCGGACTCCAGGACGAGGTTCTCGTCGACGCGGTGGAGCCCGTCCCACAGCACGGCCTGTCCGGCCCGGTGGACGGGCGCCACGCTGTCCTCGTAGATCAGGCGCTCGACCCCCCGTGGGTTGTCGCCGTAGGAGTTCCCCGGGCCGTAGTGGAAGTCGTCGGCGGCCGGAATCAGGTACCGGGCGTTCGGGAACGTCGGCACCCACTCCCCGTCCGCCGCCATGGTGTTCCAGCCGACGTGGTCGACGTGGAGGTGGGTGTTGACGACCACGTCGACCTCCTCCGGAAGCACGCCGGCCCTCGCCAGCAGGCCGAGGAAGTCGCCCTCACACCGGTGGAACGGCGGCATGCCGGGACGCTCGCGCCCGTTTCCCGCCCCGGTGTCGACCAGGACGGTCCGCCCACCGCTGCGCAGCACCCACGTCTGCAGGGCCAGCACCGCCACGTCGCCGTCCGGCTCCCAGTGATCGGGCGCCAGCCAGTCCTCGTTGTCCTTCCAGACGCCGGCGGTGGCTCCCGGGAACATCCCGGAGGCCGGCGCGAACGGCCGGTGCCACTCGACCACCCGGATGACCTCGACATCCCCCAACACCATGCGCTGCACACTCTCGTTCGTCACCCGCTCGACCCTAGGAAGGCCGAGTGAGCGTCTCAATGCGTATCCGGCTCAACAAGATACGCATCCGTCTCACCTGACAGACAGGAGATACCCTGACCCGATGGATGTGGTGAGCGACGCGATCTCCGTCGCGCATCTGGGGCACCCCTGGTCCCACCGGGTGCGGACGAGCGGGAGTTGGGGCGCGCGCCTCGACCCGTACGACGGCGCGGGCTTCCACGTCGTCCTGAAGGGCAACTGCTGGCTGCTCCCCGACGGCGGTACGCCGGTGCCGCTCGGCGTGGGGGACGCGGTGCTGCTGCCGCACGGCACCGGCCACGTACTCGCCGACTCCCCGGCCGACGCGGCGCGGGCGGTGCCGTTCGAGCGCTGGATCGCGGAGCCGAGTGCCAGCGGCGAGACGGAGCTGCTCTGCGGCAGGTACTGGCTCGACTGCAGCCGCATGCACCCGCTCATGACGGAGCTGCCCGAGGTCGTCCACCTGCCCAACCGAGTGGGCGGCCACCTCGAACTCCGCGCCGCGATCGAGCTGCTCGCCGGCGAACTGGACGAGCGGCGGCCCGGCTCCTGCGTCGCCCTCCCGAACCTGCTCGACCTCCTCCTCGTCTACATGATCCGCTCCTGGATGACCGAGACCACCAGCGGAGCCTGGCCCGGCGCCCTCGGCGACCCGGTCACGGCCGCCGCCCTGCGAGCCCTGCACACGAACCCGGGCGCCCCCTGGAGCACCACCCGCCTGGCGGCGGAGGCGGGCGTCTCCCGCCCCACCCTGGCCCGCCGGTTCACCACCCTGGTCGGCCGCCCGCCCATGGCCTACCTCACCTGGTGGCGCCTGATCCTCGCCGCCACCATGCTCCGGAACACGCCGGACACCCTGGCCACCATCGCCGACCGCGTCGGCTACGGCAGCCCCTACGCGCTCTCCCACGCCTTCCAACGGGAGTTCGGCACCACCCCGGGGAGGTACCGAGCACGGGCCACGGAGCGAGCGGCGCCACGGCAGGACCCCGGGTAACGCCAGCACGAACCGCCACGGCGACTCGCACGGCCACCGTCGGGGCGGACGTCGCCTCGCGGTCGGCGTTCGATCCAGCATGTCGCCCCTGCGCGGGGCACGGCGCTAGCGGCCCGAGCGCGCGTACCACCGGCCGTCGTGGTGGGCGACGTGGATGGGTCGTCCGAAGCAGGCGGTCATGTTGTCCGGGGTGAGCACGCCGTCGACCGGGCCGGATGCCAGCTCGCGGCCTTCCTTGAGCAGGAAGGCGTGGGTGGTGCTGGGCGGGAGTTCCTCCAGGTGGTGGGTGACCGTGACGGTGGCGAGGTCGGTCCGGTCGGCCGCCAGCCGGTGCAGGGCGTCCACGAGGTCCTCACGGGAGGGGAGGTCGAGGGCGTTGAACGGCTCGTCGAGCAGCAGCAGCGACGGATCGGCCATCAGGGCACGGCAGATGAGGACCCGGGCGCGCTGGCCACCCGAGCAGTCCCCGAAGCGGCGGTCGGCGAGCTCCTTGCATCCCAGCTCGGCGAGCAGGGTGTGGGCGCGCTCGCGGGTCGCGGAGTCGTACATCCGCCACAGCGGCTGCACCGTGCCGGTCGCTCCCGTGAGGACGACGGTGTGGGCGGTGGCGTCCGGCGGGACCTTCTGGGCGGCGGACACCAGGCCGACACGTGCTCGCAGCTCGCGCATGTCGACGCGGCCGAGTCGATCACCGAGGACCTCGACCGTGCCGACCGTGGGGTACACGACCGCCCCGACGAGGCGCAGCAAGGTGGTCTTGCCGGCTCCGTTGGCCCCCAGCAACGCCCAGTGCTCGCCGGGCCGAACGGTCCAGTCGATCCCGTCGAGGACGATCTCCTGCCCGGTGGTGCGGCGGTGGACCGCAACGTCCGTCAGAGCGACGACGGCGCGGGGCTCCTGGTGTTCGGTCACGTCGGCAGAGTAGTGCGGTGACCAAGGAGCGGGTGACCGCGCGGAGCCCACCTGCCGCGACCGGAGCGTTGGTCTACGCCGATCCGGGCACGGCTCCGGCCGGGGCGTGCACCGCTGGGTCGTGGAAGGAGCGATCGCGCTGCCGCACTGGTTCCGCCGCCTGCGCATCCGCTGGGGGATCCGTGACGACATTCATCACGCGTTCGTCACCCTTGTCTGTGCTGTCATCTGCTGGCGACGACTGCGCAGCGCGCCTTGTTGTGAGTAAGGGTGGGCGATCGCCCCCGAGGGGATGGCCTGCTCGACGCGTCAGAACGCACACGTGGCAGTCGGGCCCGCGTAGCCTCACATCCGCGATCTCAGCACGTCCACCTCACAGCCCGGCGCGAACGGGTCGAAGCCCTGCTCGATCAGCGGGCGAACGATCAGCAGGCTGCGTAAGGACCACCACGCGTGGACCACGTCGAGGTCGATGTCGGTGCCATAGCCGGCGATGACGTCGTCGAGGTGCTCCTCGTGTCCGAGCGTGAAGGTGGCCAGGTCGTACAGGGCGTCACCCTGGCCCGCCTCGGACCAGTCGATGATGCCGGTGACCTCGTCGCCGTCGACGAAGACGTGCGCGATCTGCAGGTCGCCGTGGGTGAACGTCGGAGTCCACGGCCGGAGCGCGGCCTCGGCGACCTGGCGGTTGCGGGTGACCAGGTCGGCGGGCAGGACACCGTTCGTCACGAGCGACTCGCACTCGTCGTCCAGTTCCGCCGACAGCGCGACGATGCTCCGGCCGGCCCGGCCCGGCCGGGGTGGCAGGGGCGCGTCGTGCAGCTTCCGGATGGCGGCGCCCGCCGCGGCCCACGCCGCCGGCGACCCGGTCGACGGCCCGCCGAGGCGCCCAAGCGTCGTCCCCGGGAGTGCGGCGGTCGCGAGCACGTGCGGCTTGCGCCACAGGACCTCCGGGGTCGGGACCGGCGCGAGGGACATCGCCTCGACCTCGACGTCGATGCGCGCTTGATCGGCGTCCACCTTCAGGAACACGGCACCGACGCGCAGAGTCGCGCGCTCGGAATGGGCGACGACGACTTCGACCTCATCCATGGGCGACCAGTATCCCGGGGATGATCGCCGATGTCGCCGGGTTTATCGCGTGCGATGACGCGGCTGACCGCGTACCGCATCCGCGCCCGCCCGGGATCATCTGGCGGTCCCTCACCCCTGAGCGGATCTCGGCGATTCCGGCCCTGGCACAGCGGAAGCCAAGGGGTCCATGGGCCGCGCACTCAAACGAACATGGAGCCTGACCACGGCCCCGACCATGCTTGCGGCATCCCGGCAGGCAACCCGTCGCCACCGGCTGGCCCGTCGTCACCGCGGGCGCCCGCACCTTGCCGCAGACCCTGTGAAGCGCGCGGCCGAGCCGGTAGGCTCCGCGACGTGAGGTGACGTCCCGGCGGTGCGCTTCCGAACGCGCCGCGCCCGAGGCCACACCGCCGCCCGGCGACCGGGCGGCGGTCACCGTCGACCCCGGAGCCACCTCACCGTCATGCCCACCCACCCCGCACCGGCGGAGATCGCCGCCGCCCTCACCACCCACTGGCGCCTGCCGAACCCCACCGTCACGCCCCTGATGGGCGGGATGAACTCCGCCACCTGGCACGTGCGGCACGGCGCCGTCCGCCTGGTCGCCAAGGCCGTGCCCCGCGGTCCAGCCGAGGACCGCTTCCACCTCGGGCTCCGCTTCGCGGACCGCGTGGAGCGCGCCGGCCTGCCGTCCGGCGCCGCCGTTCCCACGGTCGACGGGGTGCCGACCGTCGCCGTCGCCGGCCACCGGCTCGCGCTGCTGCGCTGGGTCGAGGGCAGGATCCCCGACCCCGCCGACGAGCACGACCTCACGCTGGTCGGGGCCACCCTCGGCCGCGCGCACCGGATCCTCGGCGACGAACCGGTCGACCCCGACGAGGCCCGCGCCACCCTTGATCCGCTGGCCGAGCCGCCGGACCCCGAGGTGCTGGCCGCGCAGCCCTGGCTGCGCCCGGCGCTCGAGGACGTCGCGGCCCGGCTGCGCGGCCTTCACCCCGAGACGCTGAACTGGGGCCCGCTGCACGGCGACCCGGCCCTCGAACACGTCAGGATCCACCCGCGCACCGGACGCCGCGGACTGATCGACTGGGGCGCCGCCGGGCGTGGAACCCGGCTGTACGACCTGGCCACGGTCGTCATGGACCTCGACACACCGCCGGACGCAGCCCCGCTGCTGGCCGCCTACCGCGCCCACGGCCCGCTGTCGGCGGAGGAGATCGACCGGGGCCTGCCTGCGCTGCTGGCGTTCCGCCACGCCGTCAACGCGGTCTACTACGCCGAGCGGCTCCTGCGCGGCGACACCACCGGGGTCGCCGACCAGGCGGAGAACGCCGCGCGCCTCGCCGAGGCCCGCCGGGCGCTGGGCGCCTCGACGGTGGAAAACCCCCGCGGTCAGGCGAGGTGACGCCGCCGGAAGGCTGATGGCTCTCGGAGCCGGACGCCTCCGGGTCCGGGAGCCGCGCCGCACCCCGTCCCCACAGGGTCCGGCGCGGCGGGGCGGTACCGCTCTCCGACCGCCCCGGTCCTGGAGGGCGCGATTCCGTGCCTGGTTTGCTTGACTTAGGCAATCATCTGGTAAAGTGGCCACATGTCGACGTCATCGCCCGCCGACCCCGCCGTGTCGCCCGACGTGGTGGAGATCGAGAGCACGCTCACCCGCATCGCCTACCTGTCCAACCGGGCCAGGCAGCACGAGCGGCTGATGGCGCTGGCCGGGCTCTCGCTCGACCGCGCGGGCGCGGCGCTGCTGCGGCAGCTGGCCGAGCGTGAGTCGATGCGCCCGGGGGAGCTGGCGGTCCGGCTCTCCGTCGAGGCGTCGCACGTCACCCGCCAGGTGCAGCACCTGGAGCGGTCCGGCCTCGTCACGCGGGTGCCCGACCCCGACGACCGGCGGGCGCAGCGCGTCCAGCTGACCGAGGCCGGGCGGGCCGCGGTGCGGCGGGTCCGGACGGTCAGCTGCCAGGGGATGCAGGCGGCGCTCGCCGACTGGTCGCCCGAGGACCTCCACCGGCTCGCCACCCTCTTCCGTCGCATGGTCGACGACTTCGTCTCCCACGGGGACGAGGAGGCCGCCGCGCCGCACGCGGGCTGACGGCCCCGTAAGTCCGTGGCGCGCCTGCCGGGCCCGTGGCTTCGCCCGCCGCGGCCCGTGGCTTCGCCCGCCGCGGCCCGTGGCTTCGCCCGCCGGAGCAGCTTCGTCGCACGTCGCGCGCCACCGTTCGGTGACTGGGTTTACCGCTTCGTTATCTCCTGGTCGCTTGACGGCTGAGCGCCCGGAAGCGAGCCTGTGAGGCGTTCGACCCGCATTGAGTCGTTTCAATCGACGGCGGGTCACCTGCTCCCGTCGGGTCCCGTGGTGCCTCGGCGCCCACGGCGACCTCCTCCCCACACCGACGCGTCGAGTCCCTCAAAGGCACCGAACGCCCCGCAACGACTCCCGCCACGTCGTCCCCGGCACCCGTCACCGATCACCGCGGTCAGCGGCTGATCGCCACCACCATCGCCCGGCTCGGATCTCGGCCAACGAAGTCCACGTTCCAGAGAGGTTCGATGAGCATGAACGTCCCCTTTCCCGGCCCCCCGTCGCGACCTTCCCGCGTCGTCACCGCGCTCGCCGCGCTGACCGTCGTCTCGCTGGGCCTGTCCGCGTGCAGCCCCGGCGACCTGGGCTCGAGCGGCGACGGCGAGGGCATCACCCTCACCTACCTCATCCCCAACGGCCCCGAGGACGTCGCCCTCGCCGAGGCCCTGGTGGAAGGCTTCAGCGCCGCCAACCCGGACATCACCGTCGAGGTGGAGACCAGGCCGGGAGGCGGCGACGGCGACAACCTGATCAAGACCCGCCTGGCGACCGGCGAGATGACGGACGTCTTCCTCTACAACACGGGATCGCTCTTCCAGGCGATCCATCCGGACCGGAACCTGGTGCCGGTGACGGGGGAGGAGTGGGTCGAGGGCCTCGACGACTCCTTCCTGCCCACGGTCACCGCGGGGGAGGAGGTGTACGGGCCGCCGATCGGCTCCGCGATGGGCGGCGGTGTGCTCTACAACCGGACGGTCTACGCCGAACTCGGCCTGGACGTGCCGCGCACCTGGGAGCAGTTCATGGCCAACAACGCGGCGATCGCCGAGGCCGGGACCGCGCCGGTGATCCAGACCTACGGCGACACCTGGACCTCCCAGCTGTTCGTGCTCGGCGACTTCCACAACGTGGCCGCGGCCGAGCCCGACTTCGCCGAGTCGTACACCGCCAACGAGGCCAAGTACGCCACCTCGCCGGCCGCCATCCGGGGCTTCGAACACCTCCAGGAGGTCGCCGAGGCCGGCTACCTCAACGAGGACTTCGCCGCGGCCACCTACGAGGACGGGCTGCGGATGGTCGCCGAGGGGACCGGCGCCCACTACCCCATGCTGACCAACGCCATCTCCCCGATGGTGGAGGCGGTCCCGGAGGCCGCGGAGGACGTCGGCTTCTTCGCGCTCCCCGGGGACGACGAGGCCGGCAACGGGCTGACCATGTGGGCGCCGAGCGGGGTGTACATCCCCAACACCACCGAGGGCGAGCAGCGGGAGGCGGCCCTGCGCTTCCTGGCCTTCATCGCCAGCCCCGAGGGGTGTGACGCCCAGACCCGCGGCCAGACGCCCTCCGGGCCCTACCTGGTGGCCGGCTGCGAGCTGCCCGCCGACGTGCCGACCTCCGTCACCGACGTCCAGGTGTACTTCGACGAGGGCCGGGTGAGCCCCGCGCTCGAGTTCCTCTCGCCGATCAAGGGACCCGCGCTGGAACAGATCACGGTCGAGGTCGGCTCGGGTATCCGCACGGCCGCCTCCGGCGCCCGACTGTACGACGACGACGTGGAGAAGCAGGCCCAGCAGCTCGGGCTCGAAGGCTGGTGACCGGCGTGACCACCACCCTCGGGACCCGGCCCGCCACCCGGCCGCCGAAACCCGCGCCGGCGCGCCCCAGCCGCCGGGCGAAGAGCAGCTATCCGCACTGGTTCTACCTGCCGGCCGCGGTCGTCTACACGGCGCTCTTCCTGCTGCCGACCGCCGCCGCCTTCTTCTTCAGCCTCACCCGCTGGACCCTGTTCGACTACGAGTTCATCGGCCTCGACAACTTCGTCCAGTTCTTCCGCGAGCCGGCGCTGGTCAAGGGCCTCACCAACACCCTGATCTACGCCGTGGTCACCTCGGGCCTCAAGGTCGTGCTCGGCCTGCTGCTCGCGGTGCTGCTGACCTCGCAGATCATCGGGCGCGGCCTGCTGCGCTCCGTGATGTTCTTCCCGGTGCTGGTGTCGACCATCGGCGTCGGCATCACCTTCACGGCCCTGATGCACCCCTCGGAGGGCGCCATCAACCAGGCGCTGGCCGCGGTCGGCGTCGACGGGCCCGCCTGGCTGACCGACCCGTCCTGGGCCCTGCTCTCCGTCGCCCTGGTCGACGTGTGGAAGGGCGTCGGGCTCGCCACCATGATCTACATCGCGGGCGTGGTCTCCATCCCACCCGAGTACTACGAGGCGGCCGAGGTCGACGGCGCCAGCGCGCTGGAGCGCTTCCGGCATGTCACGCTGCCGCTGGCCAGGCCGGCGACCGTGACGGTGATCATCCTCTCCCTGATCGGTGGCCTGCGCTCGTTCGACCTGATCTGGGCGATGACCGGCGGCGGGCCCGGGTTCACCTCGGACGTCATCGCCTCGGTCATCTACAAGCAGTACCAGGCCGGGTTCTACGGCCTGTCGACGGCCGGCAACGTGGTGCTCTTCCTGCTGGTCTCGGCGCTCGCCGTGCCGCTGTTCTGGTTCCTGAACCGCAGGGAGACCGAACTGTGAGAACCCGACGCCCCAACCTCTGGCTCAGCGGTTTCGCGATCCTCGCCTTCACGGTGGTGTTCGTGCTGCCCTTCGCCTTCATCGTGCTGACGGCGGTCAAGGGCCAACAGGAGGCCGCCCTGCTGGAGTTCTCGCTGCCCACCGACTGGCAACTGGTCGAGAACCTGCGCGCGGTGATCGAGGCCCGCGACTACCTGCTGGTCATCGCGTTCATCAACAGCGCGGTGCTCACCGTGGCCAGCGTGACCCTGATGGTGGTCCTCGCCTCCATGGTGGCCTTCGTGCTCCAGCGCCGCCGCGGCCGGCTGACCGGACCCGTCAACCTGCTGGTGCTCTCCGGCCTGATCATCCCGCCCGCCGTGGTCCCCACCATCTGGGTGCTGCAGGGCATCGGCCTCTTCAAGACGCTCCTCGGCCTGATCCTGGTCGAGGTCGCCTTCCACCTGTCCTTCTGCGTGCTGCTCTTCCGCGCCTTCCTCGCCACCGTGCCACGCGAGCTCGACGAGTCGGCCGTGATCGACGGCGCCGGGCCGCTGCGGCTCTTCTTCCGGGTGCTCTTCCCGCTGCTGCGCCCGGTCACCATCACCGTGATCGTCGTCCAGTCGGTGGGCGTCTTCAACGACTTCGTCAACCCGCTCTACTTCCTGCCCGGCGAACAGAACGCCACCGTCCAGCTGACCCTGTTCAACTTCCAGAGCCAGTTCGAGACCCAGTACAACCTGCTGTTCATGGACATCCTGCTCATCACCATCCCGCCGCTGGTGATGTTCCTCTTCTTCAACCGGCAGATCGTGGCCGGCATGACGAAGGGGGCGCTCAAGGGCTAGACCCGCGACCGCCGCGAGGACGACGACCGTATGACCAGAACCGGAAGTGGGAGAACCGCATGCCCCTCGTCACTGTCAGCCCTGTTCGATTCGAGCACCGGGACACCGCGCTCGGTATCGGCACCGCTACGCCACGCCTCTCGTGGCAGGTGACCACGGACGACCCCCGGTGGGCCCAGACGGCCTGCGAGATCGAACTCGACGGCACGGAGGTCCGCCGCCTCGACACGGCCGAACAAGTGCTGGTGGCCTGGCCTTTCGAGCCGCTGGCCGCCCGGGCCAGGGCCACCGTCCGGGTGCGCGTCGCCGCCGGCGAGCGGTGGTCGGAGTGGAGCGAGCCGGCCACCGCCGAGGTCGGCCCGCTGGCCCCCGAGGACTGGACGGCCCGCTTCGTCAGCCCCGCCACCATCGGCCGGATCGGCGACCCCGCGCCCGTCCTCGCCCGCACCCTCACCGTGCGGCCCGACGTCGTCTCCGCCCGCCTCCACCTCACCGCGCACGGCGTCTACACCGCGCACCTCAACGGCGTCCGCGTCGGCGACGAGATCCTGGCCCCGGGATGGACCGCCTACGCCGACCGGCTGCGCTTCCAGACCCACGACGTCACCGCGCTGCTCCGGGAGGGCGAGAACACCATCGAGGTGCTGCTCGGCAACGGCTGGTACCGCGGCCGCCTCGGCTGGGGCGGGCGCCGCGGCCTCTACGGCGACCGGCTCGCGCTCCTCGCCCAGCTGGAGCTCGTCCACGCCGACGGCTCGGTCGAGGCCGTCGGCACCGACGACGCCTGGACGGCGCGCCCCAGCGGGGTGCTCGCCGACGACCTCTACGACGGCCAGCACACCGACCTGCGGCCGCGCGAGCCGGGACCCGTGGACGCCGTCGAGGTGGTCGACGCCGACCTCGGCCGGCTCGTGGCCCCGGACGGGCCACCGGTGCGGATCACCGACACCCTGCCGGCCGTGAAGGTGTGGACCTCGCCCGCGGGAAAGACGTTGGTGGACTTCGGGCAGAACGTGGTCGGCTGGGTGCGGCTGACCGCGCGCGGCACCGGCGACGGCGCCGAGGTCACCGTCCGGCACGCGGAGGTCCTGGAGCACGGCGAACTCGGCACCCGCCCGCTGCGCACCGCCGAGGCCACCGACCGCTACCTGCTGCCCGCGGCCGAGGAACTGGTGCTCGAACCCGAACTCACCTTCCACGGCTTCCGCTACGCCGAGGTCACCGGGCTCGCCGCCGACGCCTTCGACGCCGAGGCCGTGGTGGTCGGCACCGACCTGCGCCGCACCGGCTGGTTCGAGTGCTCGGAGCCGGACGTCAACCAGCTGCACGAGAACGTGGTCTGGGGGATGCGCGGCAACTTCCTCGACGTGCCGACC
This sequence comes from Streptomyces sp. NPDC127098, assembly GCF_042722465.1. Lineage (NCBI taxonomy): Bacteria > Bacillati > Actinomycetota > Actinomycetes > Kitasatosporales > Streptomycetaceae > Streptomyces > Streptomyces sp. NPDC127098. Next base: position 1,540 of record NZ_JBHXFJ010000090.1, on the reverse strand, counting down.
GACTGCCCGCAGCGCGACGAACGGCTCGGCTGGACCGGCGACATCCAGGTGTTCTCGCCCACCGCCAGCTTCCTGTTCGACACCGCGGGCTTCCTCACCTCCTGGCTCGCCGACCTCGCCGCCGACCAACACCCGGACGGCTCGGTGCCGTTCGTCATCCCCGACGTGCTGCGCGACGCGGAGCCCAGGGCCGCCGCCTGGGGCGACGCCGCCTGCGTGGTGCCCTGGGTGCTCTACCGGCGCTACGGCGACGCCGAGCTGCTGCGCCGGCAGTTCCCCTCCATGCGGGCCTGGGTCGACCGGATCGCCTCGCTCACCACGGACGGCGTGTGGGCCGGGGGCTTCCAGTTCGGCGACTGGCTCGACCCGGCCGCGCCGCCGGACAACCCCTTCGCGGCCCGCGCCGACCACGATGTCGTCGCCACCGCGCACCTCGCCAGGTCGGCCGAGATCGTCGCCGAGGCCGCCGCCGTCATCGGCGCCGACGGCGCGCCCTACGCCGACCTCGCGGCGCGCACCAGGGAGGCGTTCGCCCGGCACTACGTCACGGGCGCCGGCCGGGTGCTCTCGGACGCCCCGACCGTCTACGCGCTGGCCATCGAGTGGGCGCTGCTGCCCACCCCGGAGCAGCGCGCGGCCGCCGGCCTGCGCCTCGCCGACCTGGTGCGCGCCGGCGGGTTCCGGGTGGCGACCGGCTTCGTCGGCACCCCGCTCATCACCGACGCGCTGACCTCGGCGGGCCGCCCCGACCTGGCCTACCGGCTGCTCCTGGAGCGCGGCTGCCCGTCCTGGCTCTACCCGGTCACCATGGGCGCCACCACGGTCTGGGAGCGCTGGGACTCGATGCTGCCGGACGGCACCATCAACCCGGGGCAGATGACCTCGTTCAACCACTACGCGCTCGGCGCGGTCGCCGACTGGATGCACCGCACGCTGGCCGGCCTCGCCCCGGCGGCGCCCGGCTATCGGCGGATCACCGTCCGGCCGCTGCCGTACCCGGCGTTCGGCCACGCCGCGGCCCGCCACCTGACCCCGTACGGCGAGGCGAGCGTGGCCTGGCGGCGGCAGGCGGGCGAGCTCACCGTCGAGGCCGTCGTCCCGGTCGGCACCACCGCGACCGTCCATCTGCCCGGCGCGGCCGAGCCGATCGAGGTCGGCCACGGCCACCACAGCTGGACGCTCCCGGAGCCGGCCCCCGAGGCCCGACCGGTCGAGACCGTGCGCGACCTGGTCGACGACCCCCTGCTGCGGGACGAGGCGGCCGCGGTGCTGATCAAGCACGGCCTGGCCAGGGACGCCGAGGACCTGGCCAGGGGGATCGGGCGCCATCTCGACGCGCCCGTGCGCGAGCTCCCGCTCCGGTTGACCCGCAAGACGCCGCCGGACGACGTGTCCGCCGCGGAGCGCGCCCTGGAGAAGCTCCTGTCGGCCACGGACTGACGGCCGGCCGCCGGCGTGGGGGGGGGGCCCCCCCCCCCCCCCCCGGGGGGGGCCCCCCCGCGCGGGCCGTGGTAAACAAGTGGAGGGAGGCCGCCCCCGC